>JABDIW010000292.1 GCA_013003515.1 Acidimicrobiia bacterium | reverse complement strand
GGTCAGAAGCGCTGGATGAGCCAGACGATGCCCTCGATGAGACGCCATCCGAGATAGAGACCGAGGGCGACGAGCGTCAACGCGAAGCCGAAGGGCACCTTCTCGACTTGTTCGTCATCCAGGTCGTCTGGGGGGACCTCACGATCGATCCCCGGTTCACTCATACCGGAGGGACTCCGTGGCGACGGCCGCTGAATCGGCGGTCACGACGGACCGCGTACTCCATTCGCGCCACCAGGTCGTCCCGCAAGTCCTCGGGTTGGACCACTGCGTCGATGACCAGCTCCGATGCAAGCCGCAGCAGATCGATGTCCTCGTCGTACTCGTCCCGGCGTGCCGCGACGAAGGCTTCACGTTCGTCCTCGGGCAGGGCTTCGATCTTCTTGAAGAACACCGCGTTGACGGCAGCTTCGGGGCCCATCACGGCGATCTCCGCCGTCGGCAATGCGACGGTTGCGTCAGGGACCAGACCCGGCCCGCTGAACGCATAGAGCCCGGCGCCGTATGCCTTGCGGACGATGATCGACATCCGGGGCACCGTTGCCTCGGCAATCGCCGTCAGCATCTTGGCGCCTGCCCGGATGATTCCCTGCCGCTCCACTTCCGTCCCGATCATGAATCCGGGGACATCGGCGAAGAAGAGGAGCGGGATGTTGAAGGCGTCACAGAGCCAGACGAAGCGGGCCGCCTTGTCGGCCGAGTCGACGAAGAGCACGCCTCCCAGGTGATTGGGTTGGGAGGCAACAACGCCAACGGTACGACCATCGAGACGCCCGAAGCCGGTGATCAGTTCGGGTGCGAACAACTCTTTGATCTCGAAGAGCTCACCGCCGTCGAGGATCGCAGCCAGGAAGTCCCGCATGTCATAACCGGCTCTCGGATCATCCGGCACGACTCCCGCAGCATCGGGGCCGTCAGGTGCCACCGTCTCGAAGCGCTCGGGCAGGTTGCGGTAGTGATCGGGCAGGAAGCTGAAGTAGGTGCGAGCCCAGGCGATGGCTTCCTCGTCGCTCGAGGCGAGTGCGTCGCCACAACCCGACACCTCACAGTGCATGCGAGCGCCGCCCATGTCCTCGAGCGTCGTGTCCTCACCGATCACCATCTGAGCCATCCGCGGCGATCCCAGATACATCGAAGCGCGACCCTCCACCATCACCACCACGTCGCAGAACGACGGAATGTAGGCCCCTCCGGCTGCCGACGGACCGAAGAGACAACAGATCTGCGGAACCCTTCCTGACAACTTCACCTGCGTGTAGAAGATGTGTCCTGCCCCGCGACGGCCGGGGAAGAGGTCGACCTGATCGGTGATGCGGGCACCAGCGGAGTCGATGAGATAGAACACCGGCAACATCTCCGAGTAGGCGGCCTCCAGGGCCCGGATGATCTTCTCGACCGTCAGCTTGCCCCAGCTCCCCGCCTTCACGGTCGGGTCATTGGCGATGACGACCACGGGCCGCCCATCGACCCGTCCCCTACCGGTCACGACCCCGTCGGCACCCAGTTCGGGATCGCTGACGGAGTTGGCGAGGAGGCCGTCCTCCACGAACGACCCGTCGTCGACGAGTAGCGCCACCCGTTCCCGGACCGGGAGCTTGCCGCTCGTGGCGAGCCGTTCCCGATGACGTTCCGGTCCACCCAGGAGACTGCGGTTGGCGGCGTCCCGATATCGTCCAGCGTTATCGCCCATATCGCTTCTTTCTGGTGCGGGCCACGACCCGAATCGGTGTGCCCAGGAAATCGTATTCCTCACGAATGCGACGTTCGAGGAATCGTAGGTAGTCGTCGCCCAGCTCGCCGCCCCTCACGAACAGGATGACCGTTGGGGGCTCGGTTCCCGCCTGAACGGCGTACACGACATGGGGACGCCGCCCCTTCCGCACAGGTGGCGGATGAGCGTCCTGCCACGCCCGGACCCTGCGATTCAGCTCGGGTGTCGGTATCCGGCGCCGTCGCGCTTCGAGAACGGCATGGATCGCTGGTCCGAGGCGATGGGTTCTCGCTCCGCTCTTCGCCGAGATCCGTATCACCGGCGCCCAGCTCACGAATCCCAGCCGGTCGGCGACCGAGTCGTTGGTGTGTTCCCGTTCCTCCGGTGTGATGACATCCCACTTGTTCAGCACCACGACGATGCCGGCTCCGGCGTCGGCAACCTCTTCAGCCAGGCGCTGCTCCTGGTGGGTGGCCCCCTCCGTGCCGTCGATGAGGAACAGGACCACGTCGGCCCGTTGAATGACCCCACGCGAGCGCAGGACGGCGAAGTACTCGACGTCATCGGTGATCCTCGTGCGGCGTTTGATGCCGGCCGTGTCGATGACCCGAATTGGCTCGCCATCGATTTCAACCATGAGGTCGATGGGATCTCTCGTGGTCCCCGGCACATCGGAGACGAGGACTCGCTCTTCACCTGCGAGGCGATTCAGCAGAGTCGATTTGCCAACGTTGGGGCGGCCGATGATGGCGAGTCGGGCGACATCGTCGGTCTCGGATCCCCCCGTCTCCGACTCGGGCAGGCCTGCGACGAGGGCGTCGAGGAAGTCGCCCACCCCTCGGCCACTGATGGCGCTCACCGGTGTCGGCGCTCCCAGCCCGAGACCCCACATCCCGTCGAGCTCGGCCTCCTGAACCGGACCGTCGACCTTGTTGGCGACGAACACGAACGGGACCCCGGCCCGCAGCAGAAGACGAGCCACTCCCTGGTCGTCGTCGCTCAGCGTCGCTCTGGCATCGGCCACGAACACCACCAGATCAGCAGCACCGATGGCGGTTTCGGCCTGATCCCTGATTCCCGTGTCGAGGGCGTCCTCGGGCAACGACTCCCAGCCACCCGTATCGACCACGACGAAGGACCTGCCGTTCCAATCGGTCACGAACTCGCGACGGTCACGGGTCACGCCGGCTCGTTCGTCGACGACGGCCTCTTTGCGCCCCAGGATCCGGTTCACCAGCGTCGACTTGCCGACGTTGGGCCGGCCGACAACGGCGACTACTGGCAATGAGCTCATGCTGCCGCCCCGAGGAGACCCCCGACGGTGGCCGCCGCGGCGACGACTGGCACGTCGGTGGAGGCGTTCAAGTCGGCAAGTGACATCTCGTCCAGGAATCGATCACCCGACAGGGCAACGTCGGGGATGAGGTAGACGCCGGCAGGCTCGGTATCGGACTGCACGGCGGCGAGGATGTCCTGGCCGGTCAACAGCCCTGCCACGGCCGTGTTGCCGCCAAAGAAGTCGTTGCGAACGGTGAGCAGCCGGAGCTCTCTGCCCGCCAGAGCGGCGACACGATCGAGCACGGGCCCGATGACTCCCGCGCCGTACTCGCCCGTG
>JABDIW010000288.1 GCA_013003515.1 Acidimicrobiia bacterium | reverse complement strand
CCCGGACCCGATCCAATGATCGACGAGGTGACCTGGATGCCCGTCAGCGGCACCGAACCGTCGACATAGATGAGGTCCTCATTGATGTCGCCGAGCTCGGTGATCGAGATCCGGTGGACCTGTGATCCGTTGGGGAACAAGCCTCCGGAGTCGACGATGGCCAACTGAGATCCGCGGATCTCCAGCTCCGGCCGGTCGACGGTCGACAACCCCACATCATCGACTCCGACGAAACCCCCAGTGCCGAGGGCGCCCGTGTTCGTGTCCCTGTCGGTGCCGTCGGGGTTGTACGCATGCCCATCGATCACGGTCGCCGAGTCGTTGATGTCGCTGAGCGCAGATGCCGCGGTGACCCGCCACCAGTCGCCGCTCGGCCCCGAACCATTCGGAGCCACCCGAGGCACGAACCGCATGGTGTTGGGCCCGTCGACGACGTTGGCGTTCTGGATGAACTGGTCGAGTGACCCCTGGTCTGCAAAGGCACCCACGCTGGACTCTCGGTTTGTGACAACGTTGAATGAGAACCCGAAGTCGCCAACGGTGACATTCCCGGGGGCGGCGATGAGCGCGAGGTGCTCGCGGTAGGCGATCGCCTGGGTGGTCGAGTCCTCCTCTGATCCCGCAACGCCGGCGTAGCAAGCCCCGGCTGCCAGAGGTCCTGCCCATGCCCCGGCGCCGTCTTCACAGAACGAGCCGGCCGGGCCGTAGGTCTGCTCGGCGTGGTACGCATCTGGCGACGTCGTCGTCCCGGCCGCCGGAACAACGGTCGATGATCGGGGAGACACCCAGTATTCGCCGGCAGGCACGCCGGCGAAGGTGAAGGTTCCGGTGCCGTCTGTCGCAACGGCCATGAGCTGATCGGACGAGGCCTTCGGGTCGTTGGCCACCGCAGCGATGACGAGCCGAGCCTCGGTGGTGTCGTAGTAGCCGATCACGGGGGTACCCGTCGCCGGCGGTATGACCATGTCGAGGTACTGACCCTCGTCATCGCCCCCCAGCGCAACGGGACTCGAGAACGCCATCGAACAGGCGTCGTTGTAGCAATACCGAACGTACAC
>JABDIW010000287.1 GCA_013003515.1 Acidimicrobiia bacterium | reverse complement strand
GCCGTAGTAGACCTGGCTGGGGCGGCCGAGCTCGAAGTAATCGATGCCCGAGAGCGCGCACCCGGCGTCGAGCCGGCCCTGCGCGGTGAGCCCGGCGCAGGACGCGGGGTTATTGGCAAAGCCAGAGTCGGTGTAGAAGTCCCACTCACCACCGCGGGAGTGCTGCACGAAGACGTTGAAGATCTCGTTCTTCTCGGCCTCGTAGCCGGCCGTGATGACGTTGCGTCCCTTGAGCATCTGTGCCGAGAGCTTCAGGTAGCCCGTGTCGGTCCGCAGGCTGTTGGCCTGACGCGAGTCGTCCGCCCCCAGGTAGACCGTGTCGCGGTCGATGCTGATCTGGAAGTCGCCGAAGTCCCCCGGGCCCTTGGTGACCTGGGAGTCGTCCATGTAGTTGTCGCTCAGGAAGAACTCGGTCGACAGGGAGTCGGACCACTGCGAGGAGACCCGCAGGGTGGTGGTCTCCGACTCGGCGCCCTTGACGTAGAAATGGTTGGCGAACTCGAACTCGTCGGGGTCGCCGTCCGAGTCGCGGTCCTGGAAGCCGTCGTAGAAGTTGTAGATCACCGACACGTTGTGCTGCGGGTTTGCGGCCCAGTCGAGCTTGAGCATCTGCTTCTCCTGCTCCTGGACGCCGTCGCCCGGCTGGCCGCCGGGGTCGTAGCCGTAGACGCTGTTGGCGATGTTGACGATGCGGTCGTGATCCGCCTGGCTGAGCCACTCACGCTCGACGCCGATGCCCGAGCCGGAGAAGCCCCGGGCGAGGAAGCGCGGCGAGTCGGTCTCCTCGTAGGCGCCGAAGAAGTGCAGCTTGTCGGCCAGGATGCGGCCGCCGGCGCTGAGCCCAATCTTGTTGGAGGTGAACGGCGCCGTCGAGAAGTCACGCGTGTCGCCGCCCAGCGAGTCCCCTCGCAGGCTGTCGTCGGTCTGCTCCCAGAACAGGTTGCCGCGGAACTCGTTGGTGCCGGACTTGGTCACCGCGTTGATCGTGCAGGCCGAGAAGCCGCTATAGGTGACGGAAGCCGGCGCCAGCTCCACCGCCAGCTGGGCGATGGCGTCGTAGGGGAACGGCATGCCGACGGCGGTCGAGTAGCCGTTGGAGTTGAGGCCGAAGCGGTCGTTCTGCCCCACGCCGTCCAGCGTCACGCTGTTGAAGCGCGGGTGCTTGCCGGCGCAGTTGATCTCGAAGCCATCGTCCTCATTGTCGATGTTGACCCGCGGGTCGATGCCGTAGACGTCGACGATGTCCCGGTTGAAGTTGACCGCGGTCTCGACCTGGAAGCTGTCGAAGGTCGCCGCCGGGCCCGTGGCCACCTCGACGAAGTCGGCCGAGGCGGTGACGGTAACGATGTCCTTGATCACCTCGGGGTCCACGGTGATCTTGAGGTCGTAGACCTCGGCCACCTGGATACTCGGGACCTCGACGGTCGTCAGCTCGTTGACGATGACCA
>JABDIW010000283.1 GCA_013003515.1 Acidimicrobiia bacterium | reverse complement strand
GGCTTCATGGACGGCGACTTCATCACGATGCTCTACGCCTGGGCGCCCAACTGGAAGTCGCTCACCGTCGGGCACGACAACTACAACCTCTACGCTCGGCGCTCGTTCGACGGCGGCAAGACCTGGACGACGACCCCGGCGACCCTGGGCGGCGACGGGACGACGCACTGCGAGACCTACCGCGACCGCGACAAGAGCAACCCGGACTCGGACAACACGACGCTCTGCTTCACCTATAGCGCCGGCGAGTTCGAACAGGCGCGAGATCTCTCTCGTTTCCAGACCGTGCACCTGACGGTCCTCGATCCGCGCTACACGCCGACCGCCGCGAGCATTTTCCAGGAGGACGGCACCTTCCTCTACCCCGACGACCAGCGCGATCACTCGAAGTTCGTCATCACCTACGAAACCGGCGACAACACGACCACCGCCGAGGGTGAGCCCGAGCCGCTCGACATGTTCTACGGTCGAGCCTACAACTGGGGCGACGACTACGAGCTGTTCGTCAAGCCGGACGAAGAAGACCCCGAGAACCCCTCGGATTGGGTGGAGTGCAACCCGGCGGACCTCCTGGATCCGACCAATCTCTGCAGCTTCGACTGGCTCGAGAACCACAACGACGTGGCTTCGTCGGAAGCGACCCTGCGCGCCAATTCCGCTGGCAATTTCTTCTACGCCGTGTGGGCCGAGTTTGGAGAGGCCGAGAGCGACATCGGCTTCCGCCGCATCATGTGGTACTTCGACGACACCGGAATGTCGGATGATCCGCAGGACGTGATCAACGACGTCTACCAGCTGTCGGTCAACGTCACCGGCGCTGGCTCCGGCTACGTGCTCGGTGATTACCTCGGCGACCAGATCATCACCTGCGGCAGCGCCGGTCACGACTGCAAGCAGACGCTGGCCGACGGTGAGGTGGTTGATGTAGAAGCCTACCCGGACCAGGGTTCGGTCTTCGAAGGATGGCAGGGCGACGTGGTCTCTACCGACCCGTTCCTGACCATTCCGATGACCGAGGATCGTTTCCTGACGGCCGTGTTCCAGCCTGAGCCGACATACGTCTGCACCCAAGACCACCTGGTGGTAACCGACATGCTGTGCACCGGTATTGACCTGCTGGTGGCGTGCGAGACGATTGAGGTGCAGGGAACCTCCTTGGTCACGAGCACCGGCGACCTGACCATGGTGGCCGGAGGTTCGATCGCTTTCGACTACGGCTTCGTCGTTGACAGCGGCGGCAAGCTCGAGGTTCTGATCGACCCCGACATGTGATCGGGTAGACCACTCCTCGGCTGCGCCTCCGCAGAGCCGGCCCTCCTCGATCCCCCCGAGGAGGCCGGCTCTCCATTTGTCCTCCCTGTTCCGTCTTTACCCCGAAGTAGCCCCCTGACGGACCGCTTCCTCCTCCTCTATGGCTGGTCAGGGCTTCAGGTTGTACTCGGCGGCCATCGGGCCGGCACCGACCAAGTACTTGCGAGCGCGGGCCAATTCG
>JABDIW010000278.1 GCA_013003515.1 Acidimicrobiia bacterium | reverse complement strand
AACCTCGACACCATCACCCAGGTGGCGGTCGTCGAAGCGTTCCCCGCCTTGCGGGGTGACCTCGATCGCGTCGTCGCTGCCGGGACGATGGTCGAGGTGGCCGATGCGGTCTCCCAGGAGGGAGAGTCGGCACTGCGGCTGTTCCTCCTCCTCCGGCGGGGCCTGGACCGGCTCGAAGCCGGTGCCGCCCACGCCGACCTGGTCACGTCGTATCTCTTGAAGACGGCGACCATCGTTGGTGTGGCGCCCGGTCTCGACGAGTGCGCCGGGTGCGGAGCCGAGGCGGGGCTCACCCGGTTCAGCTTTGCGGATGGCGGTGCCCTCTGCGAGCGATGTCGAACGCCGCAGTCGTACGCGCTTCGTCCCGGTCTGACCGACTACCTCGCCGGGCTTGCCGGCGCCGAGCTCGATGAGCTCCCTGACGTCGATGACGGGCTGAGCCGTGAGGCGATGGGGGTGACTCGCCGGTTCCTCGAGTATCACCTGGACCAGCGTCTCCACTCTCTGGCGGTCCTCGATGGCTGAGCTGGATCAGAGCCGGATGCCGCGCCACATCGCCATCATCCTCGACGGGAACGGGCGGTGGGCCAATGCCCGCGGGCTTCCCCGCACCGTTGGCCACGCTCAGGGAGAGCCAGTTCTCTTCGACGTGATCGAGACGGCTCTGGACCTCGGGGTGGAGTGGCTGACTGCCTACGTCTTCTCCACAGAGAACTGGTCGAGATCGGACGAAGAGGTGGCGTTCCTCATGGAGTTCAACAAGGACCTCCTGCGTCGGCGACGAGACGACATGAACGGGTGGGGAGTCCGCATCCGCTTCGTCGGTGACCGTGATGATCCCCGGGTGCCAGATTCGCTCCGTGCCGAGATCGCGGCAGCCGAGGAGCTGACTGCGACCAACACCACGATGCACCTCCTGTTCGCCTTCAACTACGGGTCGCGTCGCGAGATCGCAGACGCCGCCCGGGCCCTGGCCCTGGAAGCGGTCGCCGGAACCATCGAACCCGGAAGCATCGACATGGCGGAGGTGTCCGGCCACCTGTATGCCCCCGATGCCCCCGATCCGGATCTCGTGATCCGCACCAGTGGCGAGCAGCGCCTCTCCAACTTCCTCATGTGGCAGGCGGCATACAGCGAGCTGATCTTCACCGACGTCCTGTGGCCCGACTTCTCAGGGGAGGTCCTCCGTGACTGCATCGCCGAGTATCAGACCCGGACCCGCCGCTTCGGCAGCGCCGAAGAGGCTTGACCCGCCAGGATCACCGCTACCATCCCCGGCCTCATGACGGCCGACTTCGACACCATCGTCAACCTCGCCAAGAAGCGCGGTTTCGTGTTCCAGTCCAGCGAGATCTACGGCGGGCTTCGCTCCGCCTACGACTACGGGCCGCTGGGCACGGCCATGCTGCGCAACGTCAAAGACCAGTGGTGGCGGTCGATGGTTCAGCTTCGTGACGACATGGTCGGCATCGACTCGGCCATCATCCAGGCTCCGCAGGTGTGGAAGGCCTCCGGTCACCTTGCCTCGTTCTCCGATCCGCTGGTCGAGTGCACGAACTGCAACAACCGCTTCCGACTCGACAAGCTCGACAACGTCGACCAGTGCCCGTCGTGCGGCAAGCGCGACACGTTCACCGAGCCACGCGAGTTCCACCTCATGTTCAAGACGAATATGGGTCCAGTCGAGTCCGACGACAACGTCGTGTACCTCAGGCCCGAGACGGCTCAGGGCATCTTCATCAACTTCGAGAACGTGCGACGCACGTCGCGGATGCGGCTTCCGTTCGGCATCGCCCAGATCGGGAAGTCGTTCCGCAACGAGATCACCCCGGGCCAGTTCGTGTTCCGAACCCGCGAGTTCGAGCAGATGGAGATGGAGTTCTTCTGCCGCCCGGAGGAGGCCGACACCTGGTTCGAGTACTGGCTCGAGGAGCGCCACCGTTGGTATCTCGATCTCGGGATGACGCCTGACAATCTGCGGCTCCGCCCCCACGAGAGCGATGAGCTGGCTCACTACGCGGCCGCCTGTTCCGACGTCGAGTTCGACTTCCCCTGGGGATGGGACGAGCTGGAGGGCATCGCCAACCGCACAGACTTCGATCTTCGTCAGCACGCCGAGCATTCCGGCGAGGACCTGACCTATTTCGAAGAGGGCGACGAGCGGTTCTATCCGTATGTGATCGAGCCGGCAGCCGGTGCCACCCGCACGACGTTTGCCTTCCTCCTCGATGCCTACCGCGAGGAAGAAGTCGAAGGCGAGACCCGAACGGTTCTCAAGCTCGATCACCGTCTGGCCCCCATCAAGGCCGCGGTGCTTCCGCTGTCGAAGAAGCCGGAGCTCACCGAGGTCACCCAGCGAGTGGCGTCCGAGCTGCGTCAGACGTACGACATCGAGGTGGACATCACTCAATCCATCGGCCGCCGCTACCGGCGTCAGGATGAGATCGGAACACCGTTCTGCATCACGGTGGACTTCGACTCGCTCGATGATCATCAGGTGACGGTTCGTGACCGCGACACCATGGCGCAGGACCGCATCGCCATGGACAAGGTCTCGGCCTACCTCGCCGACCGCTTCGCCGGCTGAACATCGGCGCCCGGTGTGGGTGCCGACCACGCCCCGTACACTGCGATCACTGTGGCGTATCCCCGTGAAGACATCGACAAGGTCCGGGATGCGACCGACCTCGCCGAGCTGGCCGCCGAAGTGACCAAGGTGAAGCGATCGGGCCGGTCGACGATGGCCGTGTGCCCGTTCCATCAGGAGAAGACGCCTTCATTGTCGATCGACGCGTCACGTGGGCTGTATCACTGCTTCGGCTGCGGCAAGAGCGGTGACGTCTTCCGGTGGGTCCAGGAGACCCAGGGGACAGATTTCGTCGGCGCTCTCGAGATGCTGGCCCGCCGGGCCGGTGTCGTCCTCACCGAGGACCCCGAGGCTTCGAAACGCCGCGACCGTCGCGAGCTCCTCGTCGGAGCGACGGAGACAGCCGTCGACTTCTACCTCGATCGTCTCAAGACCGGTGACGACGCCGGCGCCGCCCGCGCCTATCTGCGGAGCCGCGGCTACGACGGTGACGTCGTCGAGCAGTTCAAGATCGGCTACTCACCCGACTCCTGGGATGCACTGGTGCGACACCTGGGGAAAGCAGGGTTCTCGGATGACGTGATGATCACCGCCGGTCTCGCCTCTCGGGCGCGGACTGGCAAGCCGGTGGACCGCTTCCGGGGGAGGGTCATGTTCCCGATCTACGACGTTCGAGGGGATGCCGTCGGGTTCGGAGCGCGGGTCCTCGACGGTGACGGCCCCAAGTATCTGAACTCGCCGGAGA
>JABDIW010000269.1 GCA_013003515.1 Acidimicrobiia bacterium | reverse complement strand
TCGGTGAGCCGACCCCGTCGCTGGGCTACCGGCTCGCCTCCGAAGCGAGCTGATCTGCCTCGCCTACACTGGAGCCGCCTCCGCTGGAGGAACACCCCATGACTCGATCATCCATGTCCCGCCTGCTCGTCGCCGCCCTCTGCGTTCTGCTGGTCGCGTCGTGCGGCGGAGAGACCAAGACCGGCGTCGAGTTCGGTGAGGGATCACTACCCGACGGTTGGCCCGAGTCGTTCCCGATCCCGGCCAATGCCGTCATCGGGTCCACGCTCATCGACTACGACTCCGGACGGCTCGAGGCCGAGTTCAGGGTGTCCGCACCTCTGGAGACCCTGGCGCAGTACTTCGATCTCAACCTCACCAACTCCGGATACGCCGTGGATTCGTCGAGCGGTGACTCGTCGACCTGGACCATCGAATTCCGCAGCGACGACGACAGCGGGAACGTCGTGATCCAGTCGTTTGGCGAAGTCTCGAGCGCCGTGGTCCGAATCCTGGGAGATGGGTGACATGGCTCGGCCGGCTCGATTCCCCGACAACCGCTTCGTCGGCACCCGTGACGACATGGTGGTGTACGACTGCGATGACGTCGACCAGTTGACGCGGCTCGAAGAGCGTCTCGCCGAGGATGGCCTCCTCGCCGCAAACCTCTTACAGACGTTCGGGCCGGACACCGTGACCGAGGCCCGCAACAGAGGCTTCTCCGCGCCGTGATCGCCTACATCGATGCCCACGTGCATCCGCCGGTCCCGGCCTTCCTCGATGGGCCCCTCGCTCCCTACCGCCGCGGCATCGAGGCACATCTCGGGATGGTCCTCGAGCCACTCGAGCCCTCCGAGATCGCCGAGCACTATCGGCAGCGCAACGCTCGCGCCGTGCTCCACGGCTGGGACACGTCCGAGGCCAGTGGCGAGATCCCGTTCGGGTCGGAGAAGGTCGCCGAGGTCGTTGCGGCGGCCCCCGACGTCTTCATCGGGCTGGGCGCCGTTGATCCAGCCCTTGGTGCTCGGTCGGTGGCCCGGGTCCACGAGACAGCCTCATTGGGGCTGGCCGGCCTCAGCTTCCACCCGTCGGCGCAGGGCCTGGCCCCCACTTCCCGGAGAGCCCATCCCGTGTTCGAGGCTGCCGAGGAGCATGGCCTCGTGTGTGTCGTCCACACCGGCGCCACCCGGGTCGGCGCAGGGATGCCTGGTGGGGCAGGGATTCGCCTGTCGCCGGCTCGCCCGGTCTATGTGGACGAGGTGGCAGCGTCGTTTCCCGATCTGACACTGGTCATCGCCCATGTCGGCGATCTGTGGTTTGACGAGGCGGTCGCGGTCGCCGAGCACAAGGCCAACGTCTACCTCGACCTCTCCGGTCAGGACCCCACGACATTCGACGGCCGGCTTCGACACCGGCTCGAGACAGATCTCGTGGACAAGGTCGTGTTTGGCAGTGACTTCCCGTTCGGCTCACCGGACCGCTGGCTGGCGAAGTGGGACGCTCTCGGTATGCCGGAGAAGATCACCAATTCCGTTCTGCGGGACACGGCACAAACCGTGTTTGGATCAGCCGAGAGCGCTGGAGAGTGACGAGTACCGGGCGGCGAACGCCCGGTCGGACAGGACGGGCCCGTCGGGTCCGATGATCCGCAGCAAGAGGATGTCCCCGCGGGTCGGGGTCTCATCGAGCACATGACGCGATGACCCTGCCTCGGCGTCGAGCCCGATGGCCGGGTGCACCTCTTCGACGATGGCCGTCCACTCCCCGTCAGCTGGTGGCGAGGCGACCCAACGCCGGTAGGCGGGTTTGAGTTCCTCGGATCGGCGGGTGCCGTGCGCCGTCAGCTCGACCTCGGAACCGGCGGAGTGAGCCGACCGCTCCACGAAGGCGATGATGCTCTCTCCCGAGGTCAGAGCCAGGAAGTCGGGGACCGGCAGCGTCAGCACCAGTCGATCGTACCGGTCATCTCAAGGGTCGGGTCGCACCTGCCGATGGTCACTGGTGTCGGCCCGCTGCCGGAGCGCGCCGGCTCTCGGCGATATCAGAACCGGACGCAGTGATCCCCGTTTGGGGAGGGAGAGGAAGCCAGGGGCTTTCTGCTTTCACT
>JABDIW010000285.1 GCA_013003515.1 Acidimicrobiia bacterium | reverse complement strand
CACCCCCGCCGCGACCAACTACACGGTCCCTCGACGAGCGTGCCATGACGTCCCCCTCAGTCGGATCCCGGAGTGCCACATGGGCGTGTACCTCTCATCCTCTGCTTCACCAGTCGGCCGGAAGAGGGGCCTTTGGTCACATGACCTGTGCTGGCCCAAAACAGGCCGCCACCGACCTAGGAGAGGAGAAGCTTCTCGACCCTGCGGGATGCGATGGTCAGGCCCACGAGCACCATTCCCATCAGAAACGCCACGTGGCCCAGGATGCTCCAGTCGAGGATCCCAAGCGTGAAAGCCCGCAGCATGTCGACCGCGTGGTAGAGCGGAGAGAATCGGGCGATGCCCTGTAGCCAACCCGGATACACCTCGAGCGGATAGAACGTCGCTGAGAAAAGGAACATCGGCATGGTTGCGAGTGTGATCATGTCGAAGTCCTGCCACGACCTCATGAACGTGGTCGCCGCCATCCCGACGGCGCCAAACGCGAACCCGACCAGCATCGCTCCCGGCAGCAGCAAGAGACCCCACCACGACTCGATGAGACCCATCGCCAGCATCACCAGGACGAACGCACCGGCGTACAGGGCGCCCCGGATCTGGGACCACGTGATCTCCCCCAACGCCACATCGTGTGGGCTCACGGGGGTGGCCAGCACGCCGTCGTAGATCTTGGCGTACTTCAGCTTGAAGAAGATCCCGAACGACTCGAACACCGGGCCGTTCATGGCCGACGCACCGAGGAGAGCCGGAGCCACGAACACGGTGTACGAGACCACCTCACCTGACGCCAGGACCACATCGCCGACGAGCTCACCGAGCCCGACGCTCACGGAGAAGAGGTAGAAAAGCGGCTCGAAGAAACCCGAGACCAGGACTCCCCACACTTGCCGGTACACCAGGATGTTGCGCTCGACGAGCCTCGCGGCGCGCCTGGACCCGAAGCGCAGAGGGAGGACGCGGGCCGACAGAGTCGTCACTTGACCAGCCTCTCGGACAGCTTCCGGGTGGCGAGAACGAGCCCGGCCCAGATGATCGCCCCCAGGAACACGACGTTCACCCACGCCGGCAGCGTTGTGGGAACACCGATGGCCAGGGCCCTGGTCAGTTCCACCCCGTGCCACAAGGGCGTGAGGTAGGCCACTGGCTGGATGAAGCCCGGCAGCTGGGTGATCGGAAAGAAGGTTCCGGAGAACAGGAACATCGGCACGATGCCGAACCGGAACAGGTTGACCAGACCCGTGTCTCGCTCGAGCCACGAGGTGTAGGCCATGACCGGGGCCGCAAAGGCCATGCCGGTCAGCGAGGCAGGAATCGACGCCAGAAGGGCTTCACCCAGCGACAGAGCACCGAAAGCAACGGCGATGAGCCCGTAGATCACGACTACGAACGCGATGCGGGCTGTGACGAACGCCACGTGACCGACGACGATGCCCCCGACCTTCACCGGAGTGGCGAGGGCGGCGTCGTAGGTCTTGAGCCATTTGATCCCCATCATCACCGGCCACGAGCTGTCCCCTGCCGCCGACTGCATGGCGGTGGCGGCCATCAATCCGGGAGCCAGGAACGCCACATAGGTCGCTCCGTCGAGTATCTCGCTTCCCTGCCCGGAGTCCACCAGCGATCCCAGACCAAGACCCATCGCGGCGAGGAACATGATCGGGTTGAGGAACGACGAGATCACGGACCCGCGCCATGTGTATCGGTACACCCGGGCCCGGGACTCGAAATAGGCGGCAGCGCCCCTGACAGTGGTCATCAGTCAGTCGACCAGCGTCCGGCCGGTGAGGCGCAAGAACACATCTTCGAGGCTGGAGCGCCGCTCGAGCACGGTTTCGGGTTCGAGGCCACGCCGATGGACCTCGAC
>JABDIW010000261.1 GCA_013003515.1 Acidimicrobiia bacterium | reverse complement strand
GCCGTATCCCATCAGCACGTAGTCGGCGATGTAGAGGGGGATGTCCTTGCCGTTGACGGGATTGACTGCGTACCGGCCGGTGAACACCCCGGTCTTGGTGCCTTCGGCGATCCGCTCCAGCTCGGTGTGATGCGAAGCGGCCTCGATGTACGCCTCTGCCTCGGCCCGGGTCGGACTTCCCTCGATGAGGTCTGCCACCAGTGGATGCTCCGGGGCGAGGACGGCGAAGGTCATGCCAAACGACGTGTCGGGGCGGGTGGTGAACACCTCGAACGACAGGTCGCTGTCCTTGACGTCCATGGTGAACGTTGCCCCGTCCGATCGACCGATCCAGTTGCGCTGCATCGTCCGCACCCGCTCGGGCCACTCGTCGAGCAGGTCGAGGTCATCGAGGAGGCGCTGGGCGTAGTCGGTGATCTTCCAGTACCACTGGGCGAGATTGCGGCGCTCGACCGGGGTGTCACACCGTTCGCACAACCCGTTGACGACCTGCTCGTTGGCGAGCACCGTCTGGTCCTTGGGGCACCAGTTCACCGGAGCGCCCGCCTTGTAGGCCAGGCCGCGTTCGTACAGCTTGAGGAACAGCCACTGGTTCCAGTGGTAGTAGTCGGGGCGGTGGACGGCGACCTCGCGGGACCAGTCGTAGACCGCGCCGAGCCGGCGCAGCTGGACCTTCATCTGGTCGATCTTCTGCTCGGTGAAGACACGGGGATGGGTGCCGGTCTTGATGGCGGCGTTCTCGGCCGGAAGCCCGAAGGAGTCCCACCCCATCGGCGACAGGACGTTGTGGCCGCGCATCCGCTTGTACCGGGTCAGCAGGTCGGTGTAGGTGTAGTTGCGCAGGTGGCCGACGTGGAGATCGCCAGACGGGTAGGGGTACATCTGGACGTTGTAGAACTTCGGACGCGACGGATCCTCGGTGGCGGCGAAGGTCTCTTCCTTCTCCCACCGGTCCTGCCACTTCTTCTCGATGGTCGCGAAGTCGTACGAAGCCATGGGGCGAGAAGGTTAGCCAGGGCCGTCAGAAGGCCAGATCTGCGTACTGGTCGAGGGCCTCGGGGTTGGCGAGAGCATCGCGATTGGAGACCGGCTCACCGGCGATGATGCGGGAGACGGCCTTCTCGACCTTCTTCCCCGAGATCGTGTACGGAACCCCGTCGACGGCGAACACCCAACGGGGGACGTGTCGGGGCGATGTCCGGGTTCTGATCCGGTGATTGATGGCACCGACCAGCTCGTCATCGAGGGCCGCATCGCCGGCCAGGACGACACACAGCACGACCTCGACGTCACCGTCGACGGTTCGGCCGACCACGACGGCATCGTCGATCTCGGCCATGCCCTCGATGGCGCGGTAGATCTCGGCCGTGCCGATCCGCACCCCTCCCGGGTTGAGGGTCGTGTCGGATCTGCCGTAGATGATCACCCCGCCCTCGGGCCGGATCTCGATGAAGTCGCCGTGCGTCCAAACACCCGGAAAGTCGTCGAAGTAGGCGGCTCGATAGCGCGAGCCGTCGGGGTCGTTCCAGAACGCGACCGGCATCGACGGGAATGGCATCGTGCACACCAGCTCGCCCTTCTCCGCCACCACCGGATGGCCGGCGTCGTCGTATGCGGCCACCGCCATGCCGAGACCGCGACCCTGAAGCTCACCGCGGCGCACCGGGAGAGTGGGGACACCGAGCGCAAAGCACCCGATGATGTCGGTCCCGCCCGAGATCGAGGCGAGCTGGACGTCGTCCGAGACGTCCTGATACACCCAGTCGAACTGCTCGGGGTTGAGCGGCGCTCCCGTCGACCCCATCCAGCGGATGCCACCGAGGTCGGCAACGGCAGAGGGCTGCAGACCGGCGTTCTCGTTGGCGGCGAGGAACTTGGGACTGGTGCCGAAGTGGGTGATCGCCGCCCGATCGGCCAGGCGCCATAGGGCGCCGAGGTCAGGCTGAGACGGGCTTCCGTCGTACAGCACGACGGCCGCCTCCGAGGCGAGGGCGCTCACCAACCAGTTCCACATCATCCAGCCGCACGTGGTGAACCAGAACACGGTGTCCGCCGGCCTGACATCGCTGTGGAGCTGGTGTTCGCAGAGGTGTTTGAGCAGGGTGCCCCCGACGCCGTGAACGATCGATTTCGGCGGGCCGGTCGTGCCCGAGGAGTACATGATGAAGAGCGGATGGTCGAAGTCGACCCTGGCGTACTCCGGGTCGGCCGGCGGTCCCCCGGCAACGTCATCCCATGATACGACAGGAACCTCACCCAGATCCGGTATGGAACCGACCTGTTCGACCAGCACGACTGCTTCCAGGCCGTCCAACGAGCCCACGACGTCGGTCAGCGTCTGGGACAGGTCGTACTCGCGGCCGTTGTAGCGGTATCCGTCCACGGCTATCAGAACCGTCGGGTCGATCTGGCCAAATCGATCGA
>JABDIW010000249.1 GCA_013003515.1 Acidimicrobiia bacterium | reverse complement strand
CTGGGCAGGTTCCGTGTCAACTGCTTCGTACAGCGCGGATCGGTCAACATCGTGATGCGGGCGGTGTCGAACGCGTCGAAGAACTTCGATGAGCTGGGTCTCCCACCGATCGTGGAGAGCTTGTGTCAACAGCGCCGTGGTCTGCTTCTGGTGACGGGCCCCACCGGCGCCGGAAAAACGACGACCATCGGGTCGATGGTCGACCACATCAACGCCAATCGCCGGGCAACGATCATCACGCTCGAGGACCCCATCGAGATCCTCCATCCCGACAAGATGTCGATCGTGTCCCAACGCGAGATCGGCGTCGACTGCCAGTCGTTCGAAGAGGGCCTACGCCGGGTGCTGCGCCAGGACCCCGACGTGATCTTCATTGGCGAGATGCGAGACAGAGTCACCGTTGAGGCTGCGCTCCAGGCGGCCGAGACCGGTCACCTCGTGCTCTCCACCCTCCACACGATCGACGCCACCGAGACGATCAACCGCATCGTCGACTTCTACGAGCCCCACCAACAGAAGCAGGTGCGGCTGGGTCTGGCCGGCTCGCTTCGAGGCATCGTCTCGCAGCGGCTGCTTCCCCACGCCGACGGCAAGGGCCGGGTGCCGGCCGTGGAGGTGTTGGTGAACACCGAGCGGGTGTTCGACCGCATCGTCGACGCCGCGCAGACCCACACCATGGACGAGGTGCTCTCCGACGGCGATTACTACGGGATGCAGACCTTCGACCAGGCGATACTCAACCTTTACCAGGCGAACAAGGTGACCTTTCAGGACGCCCTGTCCCACGCCTCCAACCCGATGGACTTCAAGCTGCAGGCGCAGAACCTGGGCCTTCTGGCCTCCTAGATCGCTGGCGCCGACGACGACCCGGTGGTGTGAACCGCCGGGTTTTCGTTCAGGTACCTAACCTCGCCCCGATGATCCCAGCCAGGCTGCAGCCACTCCTCGACGCCGATGGCCCGGCCATGGCTTTGGCCTCGCGATTCGCCGGGGCCGGCCACTCGCTGTACCTCGTCGGGGGATCGCTGCGTGACCTGCTTCTCGACCGCGAGGCAGAGGATCTGGACTTTGCCACCGACGCTCGACCGGACCAGATCAAGGACGTCGTCGGCCCGTGGGCGGACGACATGTACTTGATGGGCGAGACGTTCGGCACGATCGGCGCGGTACGCCACGGCCATGTGTACGAGATCACCACCTTCCGCTCCGAGGTGTATCGCGACGAGAGCCGCAAGCCACGGGTCACCTTCTCGAACGACATAGAGACCGACTTGTCCCGGCGTGACTTCGCAGTCAACGCGATGGCCCTCCGACTTCCCGATGGCTCCGCTTCCGAGCCGTCGATGATCGACCCGTTCGGCGGTCTCGCCGATCTCGCTGCGGCGACATTGCGCACGCCGATCGACCCGCACGTCTCGTTCGGGGATGACCCACTCCGGATGCTCCGCCTCTACCGCTTCATGTCGAGCCTGGGGTTCGCGGCCGACCCGGCGGCGGAGACGGCGGTGCGCGAGATGAACGACAGGCTTGCAATCGTCTCGGCCGAGCGGATTCGCGACGAGTTCGCCAAGTTGATGGTTGGCGACCATGTGGCTGAGGCCCTCGAGGCCCTGGTGGCCTCCGGTCTCGCCGATCGGTTCCTTCCCGAGGTGCCTGCCCTTGCCATGGAGCAGGACCCGATGCACCGGCACAAGGACGTCCTTGCCCACACCATCGCCGTGGTCGCCAAGACCTCACCGCGGCGGGTGCTGCGGATGGCGGCGCTGTTCCACGATGTCGGTAAGCCGGAGACCCGTGACTTCGGCGCCAAGGGAGTCACCTTCCATCACCACGAAGTCGTTGGTGCACGGATGACGCGGGCCCGGATGAGGGAGCTGCGCTTCCCCAAGGACGACATCCGTGACGTCTCTCAGCTGGTGTTTCTCCACATGCGCCCCCACACCTTCAAGATGGGATGGACCGACCGGGCGGTGCGCAGATACGTTCGAGATGCCGGCCCCTTGCTCGACGATCTCAACGAGTTGGTGCGGTGTGACGTCACCACCCGCAACGAGAAGCGGGCTCGAGCGATCTCGAGGCGCATCGACGAGCTCGAGGAACGCATCGAGGTGCTCTCGGCTCAGGAGGAGCTGAGCGCGATACGTCCGCCCATCGATGGCAACCGGGTGATGGAGCACCTCGGGATGTCCCCGGGCCCCGTGGTGGGGGAGGCGATGGGGATGCTCCTCGAACATCGACTCGATCACGGCCCGTACTCGGAGGATGAAGCCCTCGCTCTGCTCGACGAATGGTGGGCACAGCGCAGCTAGGCGCGAGCGGTCGGTACGGTGCGCAGGTGAGCCTGGCATCACACATCGAGGCGCCGCCCAACCTGTTCGGGTTCGGCGAACGCGTCGTGCACCGCGTGTGGCGGGTGGTTCCCAGTCCCGGTCGGCGCTACACAATTCCGCTTCTTGCCGGCCTGGGAGGGTTCCTGTGGCGAGATCGCCGGCAGCAAGCGCACTGTGATGCCGGCGCATTGCACCGTGCAGTGCCCGATCCCTGGTGCACGTGTGGCATCTACGGCAGGGTCGATTCGGCAGATCCCCATCGGTTGCCGTTGCCGTCCTCGAGGCCGCTCGTATCCGGGTTCGTAGCCTTGTCGGGCCGCGTCATCGAACGCGATGGGATCGTGCGCGCCTCGGACGCCGAGATCGTTGGCCCGTTGCGCCTGCTCGGTCCTCGTCGTCCGTGGTGGATGCGACGAACCGTGGCGTCCCGGGTCATCACCGTGCCCGGTGACTATCTGGTGTCGTGGGGCCGGTCGACTCGCGACTTCGACGAATGGGCCCGACGCACCGCAAC
>JABDIW010000215.1 GCA_013003515.1 Acidimicrobiia bacterium | reverse complement strand
GTTGCGTTCACCGAGGTGCAGGCCAACCACATCCTCGACATGCAGCTGGGTCGCCTCACCCGTCTGGGTCGGGCTGATCTCGAGACCGAAGCCGGCGAGCTGCGCGAGACCATCGCCGAGTTGCAGTCGATTCTCGGCGACGACGTCAAGCTGCGCGCCGTGATCATCGAAGAGCTCGGTGAGGTCCGGGAGAAGTTCGGCGAGGAGCGCCGTTCGGTCCTCGAGATCGATCCCGGCGAGTTCGACATCGAAGACCTGATCGACGACGACCCCCTGGTGTTCACCATGTCGGCGTCGGGCTACGTGAAGACCGTGCCGGCCGACGAATTCAAGACCCAGGGGCGCGGTGGGCGCGGGATCGCGGGCACCAAGCTCAAGGACGAAGACACCCTCACGCACCTGATCCAGACGACCGCCCACTCCTATCTGATGTTCTTCTCGACTCGCGGCCGCGTGTACCGACTCAAGGCCCATCAGATACCCGTGGCGTCACGGCAGGCCCGCGGCACGGCCATCGTCAACCTGCTTCCCCTCCAGGACGACGAAGAGATCCAGGCGATCATCGACACGCGCGACTACGAGACCAACCGGTACTTGTTCTTCGCCACGGCCAAGGGTCGGGTCAAGAAGACCCGGTTCAACGCCTACGACAGTTCGCTGCGGGCGGGCCTGATCGCGATCAAGCTCAACGACGACGACGAGTTGGTCGAGGTGATCCCCACCAACGGGATGTTCGACATCCTGTTGTCGTCGCGGTTCGGGCAGACCATTCGCTTCACCGAAGACAAGGTGCGCGAGATGGGCCGCAACGCGGCTGGTGTGATCGGGTTGAAGTTCAAGAAGGCCGGCGACGCGGTCGTGGCCTGCGACATCGCCCGCGAGGGCTCGACCCTGCTGCACATCACCGAGAAGGGCTACGGCAAGCGCACCCCCGTCGACGACTATCCGACGAAGGGTCGCGGTGGCATGGGTGTCGTCGGGATAAAGATCACCGACGACAAGGGCCCCGTGGTGGGAACCCTCGTCGTCGATGACGACGACGAGATCCTGGCGATGACCTCGGCCGGCGTACTCATCCGTACCCGGGCCGAAGACATCTCCCAGCAGGGCCGCAC
>JABDIW010000206.1 GCA_013003515.1 Acidimicrobiia bacterium | reverse complement strand
TCTGGCGGCCCTCGACCGGATCGCGGCACGGGTAGGCCCGGACGGCCGGGCGCTGGTCATCACGCACGGAGGGGTCATCAGTGCCGTGACCGCAGGCGTGCTCGAGCTCGACGGGGGCCGATGGCCCTTGGCCAGGGTGCTCAACACATCGCTGACGACGATCGAGGTTGGCGAGCACGCCCGGGTGCACACCTTCAACGACGATTCGCACCTCGACGAGGCCGAACGTGACGGATATCGCACCGGCTCGGCGACCCACGTGGTTCTCATGCGGCACGGCCAGACCGAGGCGAACGCCGCGGGCATCTGGCAGGGAAGCCTGCCGGGGGTGCTCGACGAGACGGGCCGGTCCCAAGCCGAGGCGCTGGCCGATACCGCTCCCCACCTCGACGCCCTCTACGCGTCGCCGCTGCAGCGTGCCATCGACACGGCGGCTCCGCTCGCCGCCAAGCGAGGTCTGTCGATCGAGACCCGCGACGACCTCGCCGAGATGTCCATGGGGAAGTGGGAAGGCATGACCACGGCGGAGATCGAGAGCGGGTACCCCGACGTATGGAGCACTCTCTATCGCCACGGGGAGGACGTTCCTCGGGGGCTGGACGGCGAGACCTTCGGTGGCGTCGCCGAGCGGATGCGGCAGGCCATCGAAGCCATCATCGCCGACCATGCCGGCGAGACGGTGGGCGTGGTGTCTCACGGCGCAGCCCTACGGGCATTCCTCGGCACCGTCGTCGGATTCGGGTTTCAGGGTCGCAACGTGGTGCCGTCGATGGCCAACACGGCCGTGAGCCGGATCGTCGCATCCGATCGCGGGACCGCGTTGGCGACCTTCAACGTCCGGCCGTGAAGCTCCTCGTCGTCACCAACGACTACCCGCCGAAGCCCGGCGGCATCCAGCAGTATCTCGGCTCGTTCCTTGCCGCGTTTCCCGGCGAGTACCGCGTTGTCGCACCAGCAGATGAACCGGCTGTCGATGAGGACCGGGTGCGTCGTCATCGGCGTCGCTTCATGTGGCCAACGGCCTCGGTGGCCCGGTTCATCGATGAGGCGATCGCCGACTTCTCGCCCGACGTCGTCCTGTTCGGCGCCCCGTACCCCCTGACCCGGCTGGCGAAGCGGATCGGCGCACGAGGGATCCCGACCGCGGTCCTCTGCCACGGCGCCGAGATCACGATTCCGGCCGCCCTCCCTCCGACCCGGTACTTGTTGCGTCGATGGTTGCGTTCCGCCGACGTCCGGTTCGCAGTCAGCCAGTTCACCCGTCGGCGGGTGCAGCGTCTCACCGGACGCGACGTCGTGTATCTGGGGGCCGGTGTGGATCTCGAGACCTTCACGCCAGGCGAGACCACGTGGTCGGAGCCCCCCGTGGTCGGCTGCGTGAGCCGGTTCGTTCCTCGGAAAGGCCATGCCCGTGTCATCGAGGCCGCGTCACAACTGGCTCGACTTGGTCGGCCGGTGAGTGTCCTCATCGTCGGAAGGGGGCGACTCGAGAAGCGGCTCCGACGCCTCGCCGATCGGTCGGGAGTAGATGTCCGCTTCGAGGTCGATGTGCCGTGGAGCCGGATTGCCGAGTTGTACCGAGAGATCGATATCTTCGCCATGCCGTGCCGATCGCGCTGGTTCGGTCTCGAGGTCGAGGGCCTCGGCCTGGTCTTCCTGGAGGCCGCCGCGGCTGGTTTGCCGGTACTCGTCGGCGACTCCGGCGGGTCCCCCGAAACCGTGTTGCCCGGCGAGACCGGCTACGTTGCCGCCGACGTCGCATCCCTCGTGGAGGGAATCGGGCTGTTTCTCGATGACCCGGAACGTGCCACGAGCATGGGCCGAGCCGGAAGAGAATGGGTGTCCCGTGAGTTCACATGGGATCGCGTCGTCGAGAGGTTCGCCTCAGGTCTCGGTCGAGACTCCCGATGAATTGGGAGCTCGGTGCTTGACAGGCCGAACGCAGTGTCATAGACAACCAGAGGCCGCGACCGCGGTCCCGTCACCAAACAAGGTCACTGAATGACTTACAAGCTCGTCATCGTCGAGTCCCCCGCCAAGGCCCGAACGATCGCCGGATACCTGGGCGAGGGCTTCAAGGTGGAGTCGTCGATCGGTCACATCCGTGATCTCCCTCGGTCTGCCGCGGATGTGCCTGCTTCGATGAAGGGCGAGTCGTGGGCGTCACTCGGCGTCGACGTCGAAAACGACTTCAAGCCGCTCTACGTCGTGCCGGCTGACAAGAAGAAGCAGATCACCAAGCTTCGCAGTCTGCTCAAGGATGCCGACGCCCTGTACCTCGCCACGGATGAGGATCGGGAGGGCGAGTCGATCGCCTGGCACCTCCTCGAGGTACTCAACCCGAAGGTCCCGGTCCAACGCATGGTCTTCCACGAGATCACGCCACAGGCGATTCGCGAGGCGATCGACCACCCCCGTGACCTGGATCGCCGGCTCGTCGATGCCCAGGAGGCGAGGCGAGTGCTCGATCGGCTGGTGGGATACGAGGTGTCCCCGGTTCTCTGGCGCAAGGTCAGGCCCCGGCTGTCGGCGGGACGGGTTCAATCGCCGGCGGTGCGCATCATCGTCGAGCGGGAGCGTGAGCGGATGGCGTTCGTCACCGCTTCCTACTGGGACATCGAAGCCGAGTTCGAGGCACACGGTGACACGTTCTCGGCGATGCTCGTCGACCTGTCAGGGAAACGGCTCGCCACCGGCAAGGACTTCGATGCGTCGGGCCAGCTCGGCGGCGACAGAGTCCTTCTGGATGAGGCGGCGGCGTCGACACTGGCCGAGGAGCTTCGCGACAGCGACTTCTCCGTGTCATCGGTGGAAGCCAAGCCGTTCACCCGCAAGCCCTATCCACCGTTCCGGACCTCGACCATGCAGCAGGAGGCGGGCCGCAAACTCCGCTTCGGCGCCCAGCGCACGATGCGGGCTGCGCAGCGTCTGTACGAGAACGGGTACATCACCTATATGCGCACCGACTCGACCACACTCTCGGAGACGGCCGTCGCCGCGGCGAGGTCGCTCGTCGTCGACCGGTACGGCGCCGAGTACATCCCCGACAAACCCCGCTCGTATTCCTCGAAGGTGAAGAACGCGCAGGAGGCCCACGAGGCGATCCGTCCCGCAGGCGAGGAATTCCAGGATCCGGCCGCCGTGGCAACGGCCATGGGCAAGGGCTCGGACGAGGCCAAGGTCTATGACCTCATTTGGAAGCGAACCGTTGCCTCCCAGATGAAGGATGCCAAGGGGGAGAGCCTTCAGGTGCGCATCGCAGGAACCGTGGCATCATCGGAGCGAGAAGCGGTGTTCGCCGCTTCGGGCAAGACGAT
The DNA here is from genome assembly GCA_013003515.1 of Acidimicrobiia bacterium. Classification (GTDB taxonomy): domain Bacteria; phylum Actinomycetota; class Acidimicrobiia; order Spongiisociales; family UBA5794; genus JABDIW01. Next base: position 2,343 of record JABDIW010000206.1, on the reverse strand, counting down.
TCACTTCCCGGGATTCCTGCGTGCCTATGTCGAAGGCAGTGATGATCCCGATGCCGCCCTCGATGATCAGGAACGACATCTGCCTCCTGTCGCCGAGGGTGAAACGGTCGAGGCCAGAGACATGGCACCCAAGGGCCACGAGACCAAGCCTCCTGCACGATTCACCGAGGCATCGCTCGTGAAGCGTCTCGAGGAGCTGGGGATCGGCCGACCGTCGACCTACGCCTCGATCATCTCGACCATTCAGGATCGGGGGTACGTGGTCAAACGGGGGCCGGCCCTGGTTCCGACCATGGTGGCGTTTGCCACGGTGCGGCTCCTCGAGGGCCACTTCACCGACCTCGTGGACTACGCATTCACGGCACGTATGGAGGACGAGCTGGACAAGATCGCCTCTGGTGACGAGGAAGCCGTGCCCAGGCTGAACGCGTTCTACTTCGGCAACGGCCACACCGGTCTCAAGGAGCTGGTTTCCGGGAACCTCGACGACATCGATGCCAGGGAGATCAACACCCTGGTGCTCGGCGAAGACGATGACGGGAACCAGGTCGCACTGCGAACCGGCAAGTACGGGCCCTACGTCCAGCGCGACGAGGAGACGGCCTCGATCCCCGATGACGTTGCCCTCGACGAGCTCTCGGTCGAGCGCGCCGTCGAACTGCTGTCCGCCCCGAGCGGCGATCGTGTGCTCGGCGACGACCCGGAGACGGGGTTGCCGGTGATCGCCAGGTCAGGACGCTACGGGCCCTACGTCCAGCTCGGCGAGCCTGAGGAAGGCTCCAAGACCAAGCCGAAGACCGCATCGTTGTTTGCCTCGATGGACCTCGAGACGGTGGACCTCGATCAGGCACTTCGCCTCTTGTCGCTGCCGCGAGTAGTGGGCGCGGACCCCGAATCCGGTGAAGAGATCACCGCGCTCAACGGTCGATACGGGCCATACCTGAAGAAGGAGTCCGACACTCGATCCCTCGAAACAGAGGAGCAACTGTTCTCGGTCACGCTCGAGGAGGCCCTCGAGCTGTACGCCCAGCCCAAGAAGCGAGGTCGGCGCGCCGCCAAGCCACCGCTGAAGGAGCTGGGAGAGGATCCGAACTCCGGGAAGAAGATCGTCGTGAAGGAGGGCCGGTGGGGCCCCTATGTCACCGATGGCGAGACGAACGCCTCCCTGCGCAAAGCAGACACTCCCGAAAACGTCACGACCGAGCGTGCTGTCGAGCTGTTGGCCGAGCGGAGAGCGAAGCAGGCGGCGTCCGGTAAGTAGCCTCGGTCGGGATGTCCCCTCCCGAGACCAGCGCCTTCGGCCTCATCCGCAGCGGCTCGTTCGCCAGGCTGTGGTGGGCGGGTGCCATCGGGTCGGCCGGCGATTGGATCACCATCTTCGCCACGCTGGCGGTTGCCTCCGAGATCGGGGGTGGCACGGGAACCCTGGTCGCCTTGCTTTCCCGCATCCTGCCGGGTCTGCTGTTCGGCGCTGCGGCAGGGGTGTTCGCCGACCGGATCGACCGCAAGAAGCTGATCGTCATCGCCGATGTCGGGCGCGCCGCCCTCGTTCCCTTTCTCGCATTCGCCGGAGATCTGTGGACCATCGTGCTCATCAATCTCGGGCTCGAGCTCCTCGCCGTGCTCGGGCAGACTCCCCGAGCCGCCGTCATCCCGGCAATCGTCCACCCTCGCAACATCGTCACCGCCAACTCCCTCACGATGGGCGCCGCCTACGGCACCATCCCGCTGGGAGCCATGTTCAATTTCGTGATCGGGTTCCTGCCCGCCGTGACCCTGTTCGGGCTCGTCCCGGCCGCCAACGCCTCGATTGCGTTGGCCTTCTTCCTCGACTCGCTCACGTTCCTGCTCTCCGGCGTGATCGTGATGACGCTGCCGTCGATGGCGGCCCCGGCAGTTCGTGAGAACGACGATGGAGAAGGCGCCCTCGCCCGCACCTGGCACGACGTACGCAACGGCGCCACCTATCTCTGGCGCCGCAAGCCGATTCGGCGAGTGATCTTCGGGCTCGCCACGGCGTTGTTCGGCGGAGGGACCATCACCGTCATCGGTCTTCAGTTCGTCGACGAGGTGCTCGCTGCCGATCAACGAGGCTTCTTCGCCGTCGTGGCCGCCCTGGGATTCGGGGCCGCGGCCGGGATCGCCGGCGTCTCGCTGGCCTCCGATCGTCTTGCTCGGCGTGATCTTGCATTCGCCGTCGCCACGATATTCACCGGGTTCGGTCTTGCCGCTGGTTCCCTGACTTCGACGGTGGCCGGTGCCGCCGCCTGGCTGGCCGTGTTCGGGTTCGGTGCCGGCGCGGCCTACGTCATGGGCTTCTCGTATCTCCACGAAGAGGTGGAC
>JABDIW010000181.1 GCA_013003515.1 Acidimicrobiia bacterium | reverse complement strand
AGCTGACATCGAGTCACGATGTTGCCCTGGTCAACTCGCTCAACCCGTATCGGATCGACGGCCAGCAGACGGCGGCGTGGGAGGTGATGGACCAGCTCGGGGTTGCCCCTGCGGTTCACGCCCTCCCGGTGGGCAATGCCGGCAACATCACCGCGTACTGGAAGGGCTACCGGGCCGCCGAGGCGGCGCCCACCATGTGGGGGTTCCAGGCAGCTGGAGCAGCCCCGATCGTCCTCGGCGAGGTGGTCGACGACCCGGAGACCATCGCCACCGCGATCCGCATCGGCAACCCTGCCTCCTGGGATGGAGCGGTTGCCGCCCGCGACGAATCCCACGGCAGGATCGACAGCGTCACCGACGAGGAGATCCTCGACGCCTATCGGCTCCTGGCCCGCAGCGAAGGAGTCTTCTGTGAGCCGGCGTCCGCCGCATCGGTCGCCGGCGTCCTCAAGTACGCATCCGATCTCCCCGCCGGTCCGGTCGTGTGCACGCTCACCGGACACGGGCTCAAGGACCCCGACACCGCCTCCGCCGACTTCCCCGACCTCGACCCGGTGCCTGCCCGACTCGACGACGTGCTCGCCCTCGTCGGCCTCTAGCCCAAGGCTTCTTTGACTCTCGGCCGGCACCGTCTACAATCTGGCTCGTTCCCAACACACCGCCGCCGTCGTGCGCGTTCGCCGGGAACACTCTTCCAAGGGCTGACGCCCTGTATTCCCTGCTCTGTTGCTGAGAGGAGCACCAATGACGACGACGAGAGCCCGGCTACAAGAGCTGAGTCTCGCCAACCTCCGCAAGATGGCCGGTGAGGTCGACGTTGACCACGACGGTCTTCAGAAGTCGAAGCTCATCGCCGAGATCTTGGAGGCGGAGAAGTTCGACGAGAAGATGTTGCCCGAGCCTTCGTCCAACGGCGATTCCGATGGCGAGCCCAAGGCCGAAGCGCGTCAGTCCGGTGGCCAGCGCCAGGGCGGACAGGGTGGTCGCGGTCAGGGTCAAGGCCAGCGCCAGGGCCAAGGCCAGGGCGAGGGGCGACGCCGTCGCCGCCGCGGTGGTGGACGGCCTCAAGAGCCGATCGACGAGTCCGAGCTGGAGGTTCGCGAGGGCATCCTCGACATCCTCCCCGAAGGCTACGGGTTCCTCCGCTGCACCGGCTATCTGCCTGGCGACAAGGACGTCTACGTCCCGGCCAACCTCGTGCGCAAGAACCGGCTCCGTAAGGGCGACATCGTTTCCGGGCCGGTTCGTCCGGCTCGGGGCCAGGAGAAGTTCCCGGCCCTCTACCGCCCCGCCACGGTCAACGGCATGGATCCCGAGGAAGCCGCCAAGCGGCCCAAGTTCTCGGACCTCACACCTCTCTTCCCGGACCAGCGGCTTCGTCTCGAAGTCGAGGGCATGGGCGGCAACCTGACGGCACGGATCATGGATCTCATCAGCCCCATCGGCAAGGGCCAGCGCGGTCTCATCGTGTCTCCCCCGAAAGCGGGCAAGACGACCGTCCTCAAGGACATCGCCAACTCCATCACAGCCAACAACCCCGAGTGCTACCTGATGGTCGTACTCGTGGATGAGCGGCCCGAAGAGGTCACGGACATGCAACGTTCGGTCAAGGGCGAGGTGGTGTACTCCACCTTCGATCGCCCTGCCGAGGAGCACACCCAGGTGTCGGAGCTGGCCATCGAGCGTGCCAAGCGGCTCGTCGAGGCAGGCACCGACGTGGTGATCGTCCTCGACTCGATCACCCGGTTGGCGCGGGCCCACAACCTCGCCACCCCGGCCTCCGGTCGCATCCTGTCCGGTGGTGTCGATTCGACCGCGCTGTATCCGCCGAAGCGGTTCTTCGGTGCAGCCCGCAACATCGAGGAAGGCGGCAGCCTCACGATCATGGCCACAGCCCTGGTCGACACCGGGTCCCGCATGGACGAGGTGATCTTCGAGGAGTTCAAGGGCACCGGGAACATGGAGTTGCGGCTCGACCGTAAGCTCGCCGATAAGCGCATCTACCCGGCGATCGACATCGAACAGTCGGGAACACGCAAGGAAGAACTGCTGTTCTCCCCAGACGAGCTGACCGAGGTGTGGAAGCTGCGAAGGGTGCTGCTGGCGTTGGAGCCAGGAGCCTCTCTCGAGCTCCTCATCGATCGGCTCCGCAGCACGAAATCGAATGCAGAGTTCCTGGCCTCGGTAGCCAAGAGCGGGCAGTGAGGAGCACGACATGAAAGCCGACATCCATCCGAACTACACCGAAACCACGGTGACTTGCTCGTGCGGCAACTCGTTCCAGACCCGTTCTACGGTCGAGGAGCTCCACGTCGAGCTGTGTAACGAGTGTCACCCCTTCTTCACGGGCAAGCAGAAGCTTGTCGACTCCGGTGGTCGCGTCGAGCGGTTCCGGAAGCGCTACGGCGGCTCCACTCCCAAGTCCAAGAAGGCCAGCAAGGTAGAACCCGAGGAAGCAGCCACCAAGGCCGCATCCGAGGAGCCTGCAGAGGCCTAGATGTCTCGACCGCCTGGCGCCTCCGTTGGCGGCCAGGCCGTGCTCGAGGGCGTCATGATGCGTGCGCCCAGCGGGTGGGCCGTGGCCGTCCGTCGCCCCGATGGTGTCATCGAGGCGATGAGCCGCGAGCTGCCGCGCCTTGCCTCCCGATCCAGGCTGGCCAAGATCCCCTTCTTCAGGGGGATCATGGTGCTTGTCGAGTCGCTGAGCCTCGGCTTCCGGGCCCTGTCCTGGTCCGCTCAGAAGGCAGGGATCGAAGAAGAGGGCGACGCCGAGATCCCGAAGTGGCAGATCGCTCTGACCATGGTCGTTGCGGTCACGCTTGGGATCGCGCTGTTTGCGTTGATCCCGGTCTTCGCTGCCGACTTCCTCAAGCGCTACGTCGGTGATTCCTCGATCGCATTCGTCGTTCTCGACGGGGTCATCCGCATCGCCCTCATCGTGGGGTACATGTGGGTGATCTCGCGATCCAAGGAGATCCAGCGCGTGTTCGAGTACCACGGTGCCGAGCACATGACGATCCACGCCTACGAAGCCGGCGATCCGCTCTCGGTGGAGGCCGTGGAGGCGTACAGCCCGCGACATCCGCGGTGCGGAACCTCGTTCCTCATCCTCGTCGGGCTCGTGGCGTTCTTCGTGTTCCTGACGCTCGCCGAGCTCCCGTTCGTGTGGCAGGTGGCCTCGCGGGTGTTGCTGATACCGGTGATCGCCGGCCTCTCTTACGAGGTGCTCAAGGCCGCCGCCGGATATCGGTGGATGGCGTGGGCCTCCCGCCCCGGGATCTGGCTGCAGCGAATCACCACCAAGCAGCCAACCGACGATCAGATCGAGGTTGCGATCGCCAGCCTGCTTGCCGCCCTCGACGAGGGCGAACGGTCTGCCGTCGAGGCGCGGGGCTCCATCGCACCCGGGGCGTTGGCCGCAGAGCTCAACATCGAGTCGGCCTGATGGACGCCGCCCTGGCTGCCAAGCTCGACGACGTCGTTGCCGCCTTTGACGACACGCTTGCCAACCTCGCCGACCCCGAGGTTCTCTCCGACCAGGACCGCTATCGCGACATGGCCCGCAGACACTCTGAGCTGAAGCCGATCACCGAGGCCTATCAGTCCTACATGGCCGCCGACACCGAGCTGGCCGAGGCTCGCGAGATGCGTCAGGCCGAGTCCGATGCCGAGATGGTCACCTACCTCGACGAGCTCATCGAGGAGAAGGCCACGGAGGTTGGTGAGTTCGAGCAGAAGTTGCGGCTCATGCTGGTTCCCAAGGACCCCAACGATCAGAAGGACGTCATCGTCGAGATCCGATCGGCCGCCGGTGGTGATGAGGCGGCATTGTGGGCAGGCGACCTGTATGAGATGTACTCGAGGTACGCCGACCGCCACGGCTGGACCGTGGAGCCGATCAATGTCTCGTTCTCCGACACCGGTGGCCTCAAGGATGCGACGTTTGCCGTGAAGGGAGATGGCGCCTACTCCCGTTTCAAGTACGAAGCCGGTCCCCATCGCGTGCAGCGGGTCCCCAAGACCGAATCGCAGGGCCGCATCCACACCTCGGTCGCCACCGTTGCCGTGCTTCCCGAAGCGGAGGCCGTCGAGGTGGACATTCACGAAAACGACCTCGACATCGAGGTGTTTCGCTCATCGGGACCGGGTGGCCAGTCCGTCAACACAACGGATTCCGCAGTGCGCATCACCCACAAGCCAACCGGTCTGGTGGTGAGCTGTCAGGACGAGAAGTCACAGCTCCAGAACAAGACGAAGGCGATGCGGGTGCTGCGAGCCAGGCTGCTCCAGCAACAGCTCAGCGCCCAGGCCGGGGAGCGGGCTTCCGAGCGGCGATCTCAGGTTGGAACCGGAGAGCGGTCGGAGAAGATCCGCACCTACAACTTCAAAGAGAATCGGATCACCGACCATCGCATCGGTGAGACCGTTCACAACCTCCCCGAGGTCCTCGCCGGCGACCTCGACCATCTCCACGATGCTCTGATGGCCGACGACCAGGCCCGCAAGTTGGCCGAAGGTGTCGAGGCCGCAGCCGGATGACGCCCGCCGGTGCCGCGATATCCGGTTCCGGTCTCCCCAGACACGAGGCCGAACGACTCCTGGCAACAGCCGCCGGGTCCCGGGTCGCCCCGTTCGCCGCGGTGACGCCGGCGGCGATCGAGCGATTCGAGCGCCTCGTCGCTCGCCGGGTCGCCGGTGAGCCACTGCAGTACCTGGAAGGGACGGTCCAGTTCGGGCCCCTCGAGCTGTTGTGTGACCGCCGCGCTCTGATTCCCCGACCCGAGACGGAGCTGTTGTGGGAGATGGCATCGATTGGGCCCGCGCCGGCGGTCATCGTCGACCTCTGCACGGGATCCGGGTGCCTGGCCCTTGCCTGCAAGCACGCCTTCCCCGCAGCCGAGGTGCATGGTGCCGATCTCTCGGAGGAGGCTTTGGCACTCGCCCGCGAGAACGCGGGCCACGTTGATCTCGACGTCTCATGGCATCGCGGTGACCTGTTTGCAGCGCTGCCCCACAGACTTCGCGGGTCGGTTGACCTGCTCGTCGCCAACCCGCCCTACGTCGCACGGGGCGACCTCGCCGGGCTGCCCGATGACGTCCGTGACCACGAGCCGGAGATGGCCCTCGTGAGCGGCCCCACCGGGCTCGAAACCCTCGAACGGCTCGCTGCGGAGCTGGGTGACTGGCTGGCGCCAGGGGCCCGGTTCCTCATCGAGATCGGCGAGACCCAGGCGACTTCGGCCACGGCTCTCTTCGCGCCGTTCGGTCCCGTCGTGCATCCAGATCTCGCCGGGCGCCCTCGCATCGTCGAAGGGCGACGCCGAGCGGGTAGCCTTCCCGGCTCATGACAGATCTCACTGCGGCCGTCGCCGCCATCAAAGAGGGCCAACTGGTCGGGGTGCCCACCGACACCGTCTACGGCATCGCCGCCGATCCGTTCCGGCCCGACGCTCTCGAACGGCTCTATGAGCTCAAAGGGCGCGGAGACACCAAACCGATCGCCATCCTCGTCACCACTGTCGACCAGGGTGCCGAGCTGGCGGCCTTCAACGACCTGGCCCAGGATCTCGCTGCCAAGCACTGGCCGGGTGGCCTCACCCTCGTCCTGTCCAAACTGGACACGACACCGGACTGGATGGGCGACCCCGCTGCGAAGACGGTCGGTCTGCGTTGTCCCGATCACGAAGTCACTCAGGCACTGCTCGGGCTGACTGGCCCGCTGGCGGCCACCAGCGCCAACATGGCCGGTCAATCGGCGGCGGTCACTGCCGAAGAAGCACGCGATGTGTTCGGCGATGCGGTTGCGGTGTACCTCGAGGGTGAGGGCGCCGGAGGCATGCCGTCGACGGTTATCGACCTCACCCGGCCGGGGCCCCATGTCCTGCGATCGGGCCCGGTCGAGGCCTAGATGCGTCGCTGCCTCGGCCCGACCAGAATGCGCCCGTTCCCAACCGAGGTCAGTCACCCATGAGCATCGACCCCCGTCCCCTCGAAGCAGTGGATCCCGAGGTCGCCGAGCTGATCGCTCGCGATGTCGAACGTCAGAGCACCCACATCCAGCTGATCGCTTCGGAGAACTACTCGTCGATCGCAGTCATGCAGGCGGTGGGCTCCGTGCTCGCCAACAAGTACTCCGAGGGGTACCCGGGGCGCCGCTACTACGAGGGCTGCCAGGTCATCGACGAGATCGAGCAGCTCGCCATCGACCGGGCCAAGTCGCTGTTCGGTGCCGATCACGCCAACGTCCAGCCGCACTCGGGATCACAGGCGAACATGGCCGCCTACCTTGCCGTCCTCGAACCGGGCGACACGATCCTGGGCATGGCGCTCGACCAGGGAGGCCACCTGACCCACGGGAGCCGTGTCAACTTCTCCGGCAAGCTCTTCAACTTCGTGGCGTACGGCGTCGATCCCGACTCCGAGCTCATCGACATGGACGACGTCCACAAACTTGCTGTCGAGCATCAACCCAAGATGATCATCGCCGGGTACTCGTCCTACTCCCGCATTCTCGACTGGGCCCGGTTCCGCGAGATCGCCGATGAGGTCGGGGCCATCTTCCTCGTGGACGCCGCTCACATCATCGGCCTCATCGCCGGGGGAGCGCATCCCAGCCCGGTGCCACACGCCCACATCGTCACCGCCACCACCCACAAGGCGCTGCGGGGACCGCGCGGCGGCCTCATCCTCACCACCGACGAGCATGCGAAGGCCATCGACAAGGCTGTCTTCCCATTTGCCCAGGGGGGAGCGATCAACCATCAGATCGCGGCCAAGGCGGTGGGGTTCCG
>JABDIW010000169.1 GCA_013003515.1 Acidimicrobiia bacterium | reverse complement strand
AGACAACACACGTCTCGAATCGCTCGTCCATGAGGTCACGTTAGGAACCTCGATCCGACGCGGTGTCCGCCGTGGTCTGGCCAGACTCCTAGAGGTCCGCCAGCGTCTCCTCGACGGCGGCCAGCTCTCGAGCCACCTTGAGCGCGTCGTCGCGCGAGCCCTCGGTGATCTCCGCCCGATCGGTCAGCAACGTCACCGTCTCCTGGAAGATCTGCAGGAAGCCGCCGTGGACACCCGCCGACACCACCGAGTCCTCCGTGTGGATCTCGACTCCACCGGTGGCCAGCGCCGCCATCGTCGGCTCGTGACCCGCAAAGATGCCGATGTCGCCTTCGGTGGTCCGTGCCGAGATGAACTCGGCCTCACCAGACCAGATCGTCGCCTCGGGGGTGACGATGTCGACTCGGAAGTGCGGGTGACCGGCCATCAGCTTGCCTCGAGCTCCTTGGCCTTGCGGAACACGTCGTCGATGCCTGCGGTCATGAAGAACGCCTGCTCCGGCAGGTGGTCCACCTCTCCATCGAGGATCATCCGGAAGCTGCGGATGTTCTCCTCGAGCGGCACGGTGACGCCGGGAGCCCCGGTGAACTGCTCGGCGACGTAGAACGCCTGTGACAGGAACCGCTGGATCTTGCGGGCCCGGGACACGATGAGCTTGTCCTCCTCGGACAGCTCGTCGATACCGAGGATGGCGATGATGTCCTGCAGGTCCTTGTAGCGCTGCAACACCTGCTGCACGTCACGAGCGGTGTTGTAGTGATCCTCACCGACGATGCGCGGGTCGAGGATGCGGCTCGTCGAGTCGAGCGGGTCGACGGCCGGGTAGATACCGAGCGCCGCGATCTGACGGGAAAGCACCGTGGTGGCATCGAGGTGAGCGAAGGCCGTGTGCGGCGCCGGATCGGTGATGTCATCGGCCGGCACGTAGATGGCCTGCAGCGACGTGATCGACCGGCCCTTCACGGACGTGATGCGTTCCTGGAGCACACCCATCTCGTCGGCGAGAGTCGGCTGGTATCCAACGGCAGAGGGCATGCGGCCGA
>JABDIW010000162.1 GCA_013003515.1 Acidimicrobiia bacterium | reverse complement strand
CTCGTGGAGGTGCACACGCCCGAGGAGGCCCACCGCGCTCGTGATGCGGGCGCCTCCATCGTCGGAGTCAACAATCGTGATCTCTCCACCTTCGAAACCGACCTTGCAGTCGCTGAGACCATCGCTCCGCTTCTCGATGGGGTCGTGACCGTCGCCGAGTCGGGGATCTCGAGCGCAGCCGGGGCGTCCCGCATGGCTGCTGCGGGCTACGACGGCATTCTCGTGGGGGAAGCCCTGGTCACCGCGCCTGAGCCGGCGGCGCTGATCGAGGCGCTCAAAGGGACTGCGACGTGACCTGGGTGAAGGTCTGCGGGTTGACACGACGCGACGACGTGGAGGCCGCGGTCGATTCCGGTGCCGACGCCGTTGGGTTCGTCCTCGCTCCCGACTCGCCGCGTCGCGTGGACCTGGACATGGCCCGAGACCTCGGCCGTGGGATACCGGCGGTGAGGGTTCTCGTCGTTGTCGATGCCAGCGCCGAAGAGGCTCTCGAGGCAATCAAGGTCACGGGGGCCGAAGCGGTTCAACTCCACGGTGAAGGAGCGCTTGCTGCGGCTCGCACCGTCCTGGCGGCCGGGGCGATGGTGCTTCTGGCGTCGCCACCAGGCGCCCAGCTCGGGCCTGCGGTGCCCGGTCAGATACCGATCATCGACAACAGGAAAGCCGGCATGCACGGAGGAACCGGAGAGGCCTTCGACTGGTCGCTGGCGGAGGGAATCACACAGCGATTCGTCCTCGCCGGAGGGCTGGGCCCCGACAACGTCGTCGAGGCGATCATGCGAACTCGGCCCTGGGGAGTGGATGCATCGAGTCGGCTCGAGTCGGCTCCCGGGGTCAAGGACCACGGTATGGTCCACCGATTTGTCCAGGAGGCCAAGCGAGCATGACGACGACTGGCCCTGATGTGCGGGGCCGATTCGGGGAATACGGCGGCCGGTTTGCGCCTGAGACGCTGATGCCTGCGCTGGAGCAGCTCGAGCAGGCCTTCACCGATGCATGGGCCGATCCTGCCTTCCACGGCGAGCTCGATGAGCTGTTGTCCGGCTTCGTAGGTCGACCCACCCCCTTGTATGAGGCCAGTCGTCTCTCAGACGCGCTCGGCGTGCGGCTCATTCTCAAGCGGGAGGACCTGGCTCACACCGGTGCCCACAAGATCAACAACACGGTCGGTCAAGCCTTGCTGGCCGGGCGAATGGGCAAGACGCGCATCATCGCAGAAACCGGAGCGGGGCAGCACGGAGTCGCCACCGCAACCGCATGTGCCCTCTTCGGCACCGAGTGTGCCGTGTACATGGGCGCCAAGGACGTCGAGCGTCAAGCTCTCAACGTGTACCGCATGGAGTTGCTCGGTGCCGAGGTGATCCCTGTCACATCAGGGGCGGCCACGCTCAAAGACGCGGTTTCCGAGGCGATGCGCGATTGGGTCGGCACCGTCGAGAACACCCACTACATCATCGGGTCGGTGGTCGGCCCGCATCCGTTCCCGCTCATCGTGAGGCAGTTCCAGAAGGTGATCGGCGAGGAGCTCAGCCGCCAGCTCGCCGCGCACGAGGAGCTTCCAGACACTCCAGACATCATCGTCGCGTGTGTTGGAGGGGGCTCCAATGCCATGGGCATCTTCCATCCGTGGCTCGACAGTGGTGTCGAGCTCGTTGGGGTGGAAGCCGCCGGTCACGGACTCACCAGCGGCGCCCACGGTGCCTCCCTCGTGGCCGGGAGCCCGGGCGTTCTCCACGGCTCACGGACGTACATGCTCCAGGACGAGGAAGGTCAGGTGGTGGAGGCGCACTCGGTGTCTGCCGGTCTCGACTACCCGGGCGTCGGTCCCGAGCACGCCTACCTGCGTGATTCGGGGAAGGTGCGATATGAAGCGGTGACCGACGACGAGGCCCTGGCCGCATTCGATCTCATGAGCCGCACCGAAGGGATCATCCCTGCCCTCGAGCCTGCCCACGCACTCGCCTGGATCGATCGCGAGAAGGAGTCCCTCGCCGGCAAGACGGTGGTCCTCAACCTGTCAGGCCGAGGCGACAAGGACGTTCAGCAGATCGCCGCCATCCGGGCCGCGACCACATGACGGGTCTCGCTGCTGCGCTCGGGCGAGCACAAAAGACGGGGTCGACTCTTCTCCTCCCGTACCTGACTGCCGGACTCCCCAGCGCCGATGCGTCCCTGGCTCTCTTCGAAGCGATGTCCGCAGCAGGTGCAGACGGCTTCGAGATCGGCATCCCGTACACCGACCCGTTGATGGACGGACCTGTGATCCAGCGTGCCGGCCTCGAGGCGCTCAATGCGGGAATGACTCTCGACGGCGGGTTTGCGCTCTCGAAGCGGGTCGTCACATCGACAGCGAAGCCGGCCATCCTCATGACGTACGTCAACCCGGTCCTGCGCATGGGCTTGAGCGCATTCTGCGACAGGGCGGCAGCGGCAGGGGTCGATGCCGTCATCTTCGTGGATGTGCCCGTCGACGAGGCGGAGCCGTTTTCCGAGGCAGCCCGTGCCAGCGGCGTTGGTCTGGTGCTCTTCGCCTCACCGACCATCACCGACGCCCGCCTCGAAGCAGTCATCGCCGCCGAGCCGACGTTCATCTACGGCATCGCCGATCTCGGCGTCACCGGTGAGCGCAGTACGGCCAGCACCCACGTCGGTCATCTGTCATCGAGGGTGAGATCCCTCAGCGACATCCCGTTGGTACTCGGTGTCGGGATCTCGGGACCGGAGCAGGCAGCGGCTGCGGCGCCCCATGCCGATGGCATCATCGTTGGGACGGCCGTCGTCAGGCGAGTGCTCGAAGCGGCCAACGTCGACGAGGCAGGCCGAGCAACGGCGCAGCTCATCGAGGAGATCCGGGCAGCCATCGACGGCTGACTAGTCCGATCGCGCACCCCGGAAAGCCTCATTCCCCAGGGCAAGGCCGTGCTGCATCATGACGGTGGCTCTCTCGGCCTTCGAGGGGGTGCCCCCAGCCGGTTCGAACGCACCACACACCCGGGGGCACGAACACCTCTCGAGAGAACGGCCCCCGCCTCACAGCGGGGGCCGTTCCATAGGAGGTTCCCGACGAATCGGGACGGCCCTCACGGGCCGGTACCGGGAGGGGGACTCGAACCCCCACGGGCTTGCGCCCAACGGATTTTGAGTCCGTCGCGTCTACCATTCCGCCATCCCGGCGGGCGCCGGATGTTAGGTCACCCGACCTATTTCCGATAGCCGCGGGGCACCGTAGACTCGAAGGTACCGCGGGGTGGTTGCCCGCCAGGTGGACGCAGGCCAGACCACCGTGACGAGGAGCACATGGACCTTCGCGAGGAGCACGGCACGACTCTCATCGAGTTCACGCTCGTTGCGGTGGCGTTCGTCCTGTTGCTGGTGGGCATCCTCGAGTTCGGCCTCGCCTTCCGTGACCGGCTCACTTACAACAACGCCGTGTCTGTTGCGGCCCGTGTCGGGAGCCGGGCGGGCACAGCCACCGACTCCGACTGGCTCATGCTCCAGCAGCTCGAAGATGGGTTGGCCGCCGCCGGGGTGGACGATCTTCAGGCGGTCTGGGTCTACAAGTCGAAATCCGATGGGACTCCCGAGCCCGGATTCGTCAACTTCTACGAATTCACGGGGGTCGGCTGCGGGTGGAACCCGTGCCCCAATCCTGCCGATCCCGCCTACACCGGAACGTTCAACTGGGCTCCCACTGATCGCTCGGTCGACTCGAGCAGCCTCGATCGGCTCGGGGTACGCGCATACTTCACACATATCTGGATCACCGACCTCTTGCCGGCCGCCGATGCCGTATGCACCGGTGCCGGTGGTACGGCCATCGGCACATGCTGGAACGAGACCGGGGTGTTCCGGATGGAGCCCCAGGAGTTCTCATGATCCGTCGTCTCTTCGTCGAGCCAGCTCCGGACGGTGAGACCGAGGAGGAACGGGGAGCCGTCCTCGTCATCGCCGCCGCCATGTTGACCGTCGTGATGGGCGTGGCCGCTTTCGCCGTTGACCTCGGGTGGTTCTATTGGAACGGAAGCCAGGTGCAAGAGGCAGCAGAGGCGTCGGCACTGGCGGCGGTGGTCCACATGCCGCGGCCCGGCCACCTTTTGTGGGAGGACACCGACGCCTACACCACTGCGATTGCGATCGCCGCTGCCAACGAGATGGTGGATGGCGTCAACGCCACGGTGACTCCCGAGGAGTTCAGTGACCCGGATCGCGCCAATCAGGTGCGGGTGACCGTCTCCACCAACGTCAGGACGTTCTTTGGCCGGGTGTTCGGGTGGCAGACCCAGACCCTCACCAGGTCGGCGGTCGCCGAGCAGCTGCCACCGCTCAAGCTCGGATCCGACGAACCGGCGTTCGGCTCCGGGATCAACGACCTGTGGCTGTCGGTGAACGGCGAGTTCGCCCTCAAGGCGAATGGCGATCCGTTCTCGACTGTGTGCGGGACGAGCCAGGGCACCAGCTGTCCAGGCGCAGGCGGCACACCGGACAACCCGCACTTCCGCGATCCCGCCTATTACTACGGCATCGAGGTGCTCGTTGCCGACGCCGGGTCCAACCTGACGATCACCATCGACGATCCCGGACACCACTCTCCTGGATCGATCCGCGACCGCGGCGCGTCGAGCGGCTTCACCACCGTGTGGGAGATCTACGAGCCTGACGAGACCCCCAACGACTTCACCGACAACGGCGACCTCTTGTGCTCCGGCACCTTCAACGCCGGTGACGGCTCCGACCTGGTGTGCGCCGACCCGTCGGCCACCGCCGGGATCTACGTGGCCTCGGTGTACGTCGACAACTCGACGGGCTTCAATGGATTCGGTTTCTCGGCCGCAACGTCGGGACCGGAGGAGCCAGCCGTGTTCGGGCTGAGCGCGATGTCGATGGACATGACCGTGGCCGGTTCTACACCAACCTTCAAGCTGGCCAAGGTCGAGGAGTACTACGCCGGGCGCAGCGTGGTGATCCGGCTCTTCGACGCCGGAGATGTGTCGTCGACACCCGCCAACATCGCAAATGCCGGGAACCCGGGTTACGACCCCTACTGGACCGCCACGTTGCGCATCGTCGGTGACGGCGCGGGTCTCAACTGCACCATCGACGTCTACGAGACCGACGGAGTCACCTACGTTTCGACCGTCGTCCCGGCCGCCGGTGTGTGTGACGTCGTCACTGCCGAGTGGCAAGGATTGGCCTCGGCCACCACGGAGATCGACCCCAAGAAGTACAACAACCAGTGGATCGACATCCGCATCGACATCCCCGAGTCGTACACCTGCTCGGTGGCCAACGACTGCTGGTGGAGCATCCTGTACGAGTTCGACCCCACCAAGGCAAACCCCCGGGAGCGGACCACCTGGACCGCGCAGATCGGTGGGACACCGATCCGGCTCATCAACGAATAGATGGCGGGACGTCTCGAGCGGCGCATCATGCGGCTCAACGATGAGATCGCGGCTCTTCGTGAGCAGGAGCGTCAGGCGTTCGAGGAGTCACAGATCCACCGGCACCTCAACGACGACGCAGAACGCGACTACGCGGTGTCGGGTCACGCCTTCGACCGCATGGACGCCGAGGACACCAGGGGCGACGTAGACCGAGCCGATCGGGTCGTATCCCGGATCCGGGCGTCGCGGGAGAAACTCGAAGCGAAACGCGACAAGCTCTTGTCACGCCTCGGTTGACCCTCGGGGTGTGTGGGCGCCGGGCCGTACACTCCCCGCCATGACCCGGACACTTGCCCTCCTCGACGGACACAGTCTCGCCTACCGCGCCTTCTATGCGCTTCCGTCGGACATGGCGACGCCGGCTGGCCAGGTGACCAACGCGGTCTACGGGTTCACCTCGATGCTGATCAAGCTGCTCGGTGACGAGCATCCCGATGCCCTCGCCGTCGCCTGGGACCTCAAGGGACCGACGTTTCGCCACGAGCAGTACGTGGAATACAAGGCGCAGCGAGAATCGGCTCCCGATCTGTTCAGCAGCCAGCTACCGCTGATCCGAGAGGTGCTCGACGCCATGGACGTCGCCCAGCTCGGCGTGGAGGGTTTCGAGGCCGACGACGTCATCGCCACCCTGGCGCGTGCCGCGGCATCGGCTGGATGGCGGGTCCTCATCGTCACCGGCGACCGCGATGCGTTCCAGCTCATCGACGACAACGTGACGGTTCTCTACACGAGGCGAGGGATCTCGGACGTGGTTCGGGCCGACGCGGCCTGGGTGAAGGAGCGCTACGACGTCACGCCCGGTCAATACGTGGAGTACGCCGCACTTCGCGGTGACACCTCCGACAACCTCCCCGGGGTCCCCGGTGTGGGGGAGAAGCGCGCCGCCGGTCTCGTCAACGCGTATGGGTCGCTCGAGGGAGTGTTCGCTGCCGTAGACGAGCAGAGCCCCAAGCTCTCCGAGAACCTCTCGGCTGCCGAGGAGCAGGTCATGCTCAATCGGACCCTCATGACTTTGACGGACGTCGTCCCTGGCACGACCGAACCCGAAACCTACGTGTGGCACGAGTGGGACAAGGGACGGGTGCGTGAGGTGTTCGATGCTCTCACCTTTCGCAGCCTGTGGGACCGCCTTCTCGAGGTCGGCGGGGAGAGCAGCGGCACCGAAGCAGTCGCGATCGATGTGGAGGTCGCTACCGAACTGGACGCCGGCCGAATCGCCGAGGTCGCTGCGTCGGCGGCGGGCCTGGTTGTCGAGGCGGTGCACGACGGTGGTGAGCTGGCCGGGGTGATTGTCGCCGTGCCCGAATCGGACGCCGTCACGCTTGTTCCCGCGAGTGGCATGGACGCCCTGGCACCTGTGTTGGCCGACCCTGATGTCCGCTTGATCGGACATGACATCAAGCCGCTGCTGCGCCGGATGCTGGAGATCGGCATCGACGTCCAGGGCAT
>JABDIW010000157.1 GCA_013003515.1 Acidimicrobiia bacterium | reverse complement strand
GGTGGTCGTGGGTGGAACAGTCGTGGTGGTCGTCGTCGTCGTAGGTGGAACAGTCGTCGTCGTCGTCGCGGGTGGAACAGTCGTGGTGGTGGTCGTGGCCGCAGTCGTCGTCGTCGCCAAGCTGGTCGACGTGGTGGAGGTGGTGGAGGTGGTCGGAGGCGCCGCCGACAGAACCTGAGGCACCTCGATCAATGCGGGCCCATCGACCTCGACGCCTGACGTCCGCTGGTTGCCGATGAAGCTCCCCGTGGAATCGAACCAGTTGCCGCCAAAGGCCCCTCGATCGTTGTTGCATGTCGCCGGAGAGCCATCGGGGCGAACGAGCACCTCGATGGAACCGTCGTACGTGCCCTGCGAGATGTTGGCATCCGGGTGAATCAGGAGGTCGAGGCGGCCGACATCACCGGCGCACAGCGTGCGTGATCCTGCGGAGTCGAACCACACGGTCTGGTCGGCGTCGATCGGGTCGATCCGCTGCATGCCGTTGGCGGCGTTCCCGAACACGGCCCCGAAACGGTCGATGACATCCGAACCGTTGGTCATCTCGGAGAAGCGGAGCCCAACGTTGACCCCACCCGAACCAACGCTGACGAGGGTCGGTGCCGTGGACGAACCGAGAGAGAAGTCTCCGGTGATGGCCTTGCTCTGGCCGCCGGTGAGGCCACCCCAATCGAGGGAGTTCACATCGACACCGACATGCTGGAAGCACTGCACGGTGAAACCACTCACCTGTATTGCGTCTCCCTCGGTGCTCAAGGAGTGAGCCTCCACGCGGTAGTCGCCGCACGGCTCGTTGAACGACAGCGACACCGGCCCGGTGTACATGGCGCCGAGACCCACCTGGCAGTCCTGAGACAACGAAAGGGCAGCCGCCACGTCGAGCTGCCCACTCCCCAGTGCGGCCTCGAGCATGGAGACATCGGCGAGCTCGCCAGAAATCAGATCGCCTCCGAGGCCGGCGCACTCGACAGCGTCTACCGGCTCTCCGAAGACCCGCGCCTTGAAGTTGCCGTCGGGATAGAAGACGTCCCAATAGACCTCGACGCCCGGGTCGACGCCGGTCGGGAGATTGACGGCCGTCCACAGCTCGATGGTGCGGATGCTTGGGGAATCGGCGGGGTTGGCGACGATCTCGACGAGAGAGCTCGTCGATGCCGACACCGGCCGGGCCCCGGCACACGGGACCGTGTCGGGCGCAGAGGTGGGGTCATCGTCGTGGTTGCCCGATTGGTCGGTGTACTGAACACCGGTGCGGCCGTCGTAGTCCATGTCGGGGAGGACCCACGAGCACCTGATCGATGTCAGCTCGGTGGCCCCGGTAGAGGTGAGGGTCTGGCCGTCAGCACGCGAGGGCGTGATCGCGACCATGCTCAACGCAAGCACAAGCGCGACCGCGAAAGCGGTCATCGGGGACCGGTTACGGACCCCCACGATTCCCCAAAGCATGTTCCCCTTGTTCCCCCTCGGCCCACCACGACGCGGGCCTCGAGCTTGGTGACAGGTTACCACTCTCTGCACCCAAAGATAAGGAAAATATCCCCATGTTCACTGGTGCTCTTCAGCGAACGTCACCATGATCGAGTCGTTGCCGGAGCCTGCTCATCTGCCTCCGGCGCACCACGAAGGGACCAATGAGGAGCATGACCGCCAGCGCCAGCAGCAGCCACCACAGGGCTGGTATTCCGCCGCCCGCCACTTCGACTCCGAAGGCGGCGCTCCGTGGCTCGGTCTCGCCCGCTTCGTAGTCGAGGAAGCCGGTCACCACGTAGGAACCCGATTCCTCGATGGGGAAGAAGACCTCCAGTACTCCCGATTCCCCGGGCCCAACTCTCACCACGATGCTGCGCTCGGTGGCCAGGCGCTGTCCGTCCCTCACGAGGCGGGCATCGAGTGTCACAAAGGCCTCGATTTCCCCGACATTGAGCATCAAGGCTTCGACGGCGACCACACCTCCGACGGCGGGCTCGTTCGTGACCGTCAAACCCACCAGGTCGACTTCGCGGGTGAACGTCCCTCGTTCGGCAAGATCGAAATCGGCAGTGACAGTCCCCATGTCGACGTCGTCCACGGTGCCGGTGACGATCACCCGGTGCGGTCCTGGAACTCGACCCGACGTGTCCCACTCGCCGGCAACAGCCACCCGCCCCGGGGGGATCCTGCCGGTGGTGATCGAGAACTCGTCGACGACCGACCCAGCCGATTCGACCAGGACCAACAAGTCGGGGACGACTGCCACGTTCCCCGTGTTGTCGATGGTGACTGCAAGACGGGCGACGCCACCGACCTCGGCGGGCTCCACCACGACGTCGACGATGGTGGCCTCCAGTTGCTGCGTTCCCACGACCTCGATGGTGACCGGCACCTCGATCGACAGGGTGACTTCGTCTCCGGGAGCGCTGATGCGGACGAGTGCCTCGTACTCGCCATTCGCCGCGTCATCCGGCACAGCGACCGACACCGGCACCAGCAGCCGGCTCTGAGCAGGCACGATTGCTTCTGCGGAGTCGAAGGAGAGCCAGGTCCCGGCCTCCCCGGTGGCCACGAGCTCGACAGGAGCAGCTTCGGCCGAGTCATTGATGATGCCGACGGTGGTCTCCACCGTCCCGCCGCGAAGCGCACCGTCCACACTCACTTCGGCCGGAAAGGCACCCAAGCCGGCACGCTGCATCGCGAGCGAGCCGACCGAGGCAACCGCCAGGAGGAGAAGAGCCCCGAGACGCAACCGGCCGCGAAGCGGGAAGGGACGAACGGCCACGCCGCTCAGCCCGTGCTGTCCGTGGTGCTCGCCGGCGAGTCGTGGTCGGACCGAACCGGTGCCACCTTCCGGGAGCGCCGGCGAAGGATGAACCAGGCCGCCATGGCGAGAACACCGGCTCCGGCGACGCCGGCGCCGATGACCAGCGGCAGCGAATTCCCGCCCTCACTCACAACAGACGGGTCGGCCACCGTGAAGCTCAGGGTGTTCTCCTCGGTCTCGGTCCCTTCGAAGTTGACCTTTCCGACGAGGGTGTACTCCCCCGCCACGGGAGTCTCGATGAAGACCTCGATGGTGTCGTTCTCGCCGGCGAACACGAGACGTTGCAGCGATTGGACGACCTCGACCAGTTCGCCGTCGCGGCTGACCTCACCGACGAACACTGCACGCGCCTCGATCTGACCGGTGTTGGCGAACACCACCTCGACACGGGTGACGCCGCCAAAGACCGTCCCGCCAACGACTTCCATCGATCGAATCACGCCGGCACGGGTCAGCGTGCCGCGCTGGGCGATCTCGGCCACCGACCGTCTGGTTCCGAGGTCGAGGCCGCCGAAGTCGACCGACGCCTCGACGACGTACACGCCCGGAGTCAGATCATCGGTGGGAAAGGTGATGATGGTCGTGCGGCGCTGCCCGGGCCGGATCGAATCCCCCCGCTCCAGACTCGAGGCGACTTCCTCTCCGGCTTCGACGCTCCCGTCTTCGCCTGCCACGGCGCGAAAGACCCGTATGTCGATGAACGGGTTGAAGGTCACGTTGCCGCTGTTGAGAGTCAGCACCGTCATGCGCAACGGCAGGCCTACCTCGGTGTCGAATGCGATGAACTCCAGAAACGCAGCCTCGAGGCGTTGATCTCCGGTCACGTCCATCGTCACGGGGATGCCCAGCGCCAGGTCGACGTTGACCACACCCTCGATGCGGGGTGCGATGAACGTCACCTCGATGGTGGCCTCGGCGACACCATTGGGAGCAGAGTCGGGAACGGTTGCCAGCACCTGCAGCGAGATCTCCTCGCCGGCGGCAGAGACATACCCTTCAGGAAGGGGCGTGCCGTCGGGCCGTGTCAGGGTGATCCAGTCGCCGCCGTCACCGGCTACGACGATCTCCACTTCGCGGGGTTGCGCGGTGTCGTTGATGACCGTCAACGAGCGTGACGCCTCGCCGCCACGCAACACGTCACGGAACTCGATGCGCGACGGGATGGACGTCACGCCACCCTGGGCGAACGCACCAGCCGGTATGAGAACGAGGAGGATCGCGGCGGCGACCCCCAGTACACGACGCATCCGAGTCACACTACGACATCGGCAGCGGACGCCTACCGATTGAGAGGTGCTTCAGGCCCTCGACCCAACAAAGAGGCCCGGGGCTGGTGCCCCGGGCCTCTGTTGGTGTTTGCGTGTTCGGTGTGGAACTACTGGTTCCAGATCGAACGCTGGTTGGAAGACCCGCTCTCGGACGAAGCGTCCAAGGTGCCGTTGTTGGTCGGGTCGTAGTACTCATCGTCGAATGCAGCACCAAACGGCACACCGTTGTAACCGTTGGCCTGCGGGATCCCGTTACCGCCAAAGTCGTGGTATCCGCCCCACACACCGTTGTCATTAGCGCAGGTGTAGAGAGGAGCAGGCACGACAACGCCCACGCCAGGATTGACGAAGTAGTTGTTCAGGTTGTCGGTGGCCACATCCGGGTAGCCATAGACCTTGACTCCACCGGTGAAGTCGCCAACACCAGAGGTGATCGACGGATGCACCGACAGGTCGAGCTTGCCGACCTCGTTGGCGCACAGCGTCTGATAGTCACCAAAGCCGAAGTCGCCAATGC
>JABDIW010000276.1 GCA_013003515.1 Acidimicrobiia bacterium | reverse complement strand
CTCGAGGTCGAGGAAGTCGGGATGCCCGGCGCGTGTGGAGATGTGTGGTGTGCCCATGTGTGTCCATTCTGGCTGGCTACGCTCCCGGCTCCATGGACGTTCCGGTGCGCATCTCTGTCGAAGGCGGTTCTCGTGTCGTGATCGAGTGGGAATCCGGTCCGGCGTCGACCATCTCCGCTCGGGACCTGCGAGCCGCGTGCGTGTGTGCAGCGTGTCGCGAGCCGTCCGGTGAAGAGGCTACCCAGCGGGTGCTCGAAGGCGATGTGGGTATCACGGAGGCGGCGCTCGTCGGCGGCTACGCGATCACGTTCACGTTCTCGCCCGACGGTCATGGCACCGGGATCTATCCCTACGACGTCTTGCGGTCGATGTCCGCCAGCTGACGTTCGAGCTCACTGATCCGGCCTACGAGGAACGTTCGCTCGTCCCCTGTCTTGGTCTCGAGCATCTCGTTGATGTGGCGCGAAAACGCCTCGTGGTCGGTGAGCGCCATCGGGTTCCGGGCCGCCGAAGGCGGTTCGATCGTCTCACCGTCGAGCTCGGCAAGTCGTCGGCGGAGGTGCTTCAACTCATAGGCCAGGTACTCGGCAGGAGCCCCCGGGCCCACGCTGGAACGGGCGTCGGCTCGCAGCAGCTCCCGCTCTGCCTCGAGCGCGACCCGGGCGGGATCAGCGGCGTCGAGCTGATCGATCCGGTCGGAGAGAGCCTTGATCCTCGCCAGGAGATCGTCGATGTCGAACACCTACGCCTCCGAGACTCTGCGGGCTCGGCCGACGAGGTTGGCCAGCTTGTCGAGGTCGATGTCGGCCGTGGACGAGAAGCCGATGCTCGACTTGCCGACCTTGACCTTCCCCAACTCCGGGCCGTACTTCTCAGACAGGTACTGGCGATCCTCGACGGCACTGACGTAGACGCTGAGGTGGCGTTTCTGGGCGGCGAGGCCCACCACGAACCACCGGACCTCCCTCTTGTCCGATCGAGTCGTCACCTGGGTTCCGTAGCCGATGATCTGCTGGTCGGTCCCACCCCAGAAGCGGCCCTCGAAGAGCCGTCGGGGCAGGCCCGTCATCTCGGCGGCGATCACGGCATCGAGTTTGGTCATGTCGTCCCGGACGTCATCGGGCAGCGCAGCCAGGAACTCGTCGACATCTCGGTCGGTGGTCTCCATGGCGGTGAATCTACCGACCCTTGACTGGCGGCATCGAGGGCGCGGCGCCAGGTGTGGCTAGCTGCGCAGCTCCTCTATCAGGGGCACGATCCAATCGGCGCCGATGCGCAGCAGCTCCGGATCGTCGTTGAGCGTGGCGACGTGGCGTGTCTCGACGCGGTCCTTGATCTTGTCGATCGTGTAGCCGATGTCGAGCTGGGTCTCGTGGTTCTCGGTGACGAAACCGATCGGAGCGAAGACGATGGCCCTGGCTCCCAGGGTGATGAGGTTCTCTGCTGCCTGATCGACATCCGGCGTCGTCCATTTTCCGGGCACCGGGTGGTTCATCCACGCCGGCGATATCAGCGGATACTTCTGGACCAGGCGCTCCTGCATCGCGTAGTAGAGGGCGGTGCTCTCCCGGACGCCGGTTTCCATGCCCTTGGTCTCCAATGGGCAGCCGTGGAGGCACAACGCCACCCCCACCTGTGATTGGGCAAACCGGTCGAGCAGAGGGGCGATGCCGGCCTCGATGTGATCCGCCAGGACCTGCTGGAAGTCCTCGCGGTCCCAGAATGAGGGTAGGTAGCGCATCTCGTCCACCCATGGTGGTGCCGCTGCCAACGCCTTGTTGATCTGCTCGAGAACGAGCCCGCTGGTGAACACCGAGTCGACCACGAGCCACGGGTAGACCACGATCCGATCAAAGCCGTCGGCCCGAATCTCTCTCAGCACCTGTTCGGGGAGGAACGGCTCGACGAAGTTGTACGTCTTGTAGACCTTGACGTCGTCGCCATAACGGGCGCCGAGATGATCGGCGATGCCCGCACGCTGCCGCTCGAATATGTCGTTGTGAGGCGAGTGGTAGTGGTTGGCGGCGTGCCATTCCTTCTTCTGGCTGCGTTCGAGGCGTCGACTCAGCCAGGGGATCGAGAAGTCCGGGAACTTGATCGACTTGGACACGAGCAGCCGGAACGAGCGCTCGTTGTATTCGGCGAAGTCGTCATAGTCCTCGACCTCGCCGTATCCGGTCAGCAGAACCGCGACTTTGTCCGCCATCTCGAATCCCCCATATCCTTCGCTGCGGGGGACCATAGATGTGCGCTGGATGCAACCGGGAAGGTTGCAGCCCGGGTAGCGGTATGTTGCCCGCACGATGGATTCGGCAATCACAGCACTGGGGGACTTCGAGCCGAATGGCCGCGGCGGTGGCAAGACCAACGGCTTGCGCTGGCTGGCAGATCACGGCTTTGCGGTGCCTCCAACGTGGGTGATCGCCGACCCCGACGTGCCGGCGGACATCATGCGGTCGAGTCTGGAGACGGTGATCCGTTCCGGGGTCCGATATGCAGTGCGCTCGTCGGCGAATGTCGAGGACGGCGGGTCGGTCTCATATGCGGGTCAGTTTGTCTCGCTCCTCGACGTCGAGGGAGTCGATGCCGTGCTGGAAGGCGCCGCAACCGTGTCCCGGTCCAGCGACACGGCGAGCGTTCGCTCGTACCGTGAGCATCAGGGAGACGCCCGTCCCGTTGCGATGTCGGTCATCGTCCAGGAGATGGTCACGCCGGTGTTCTCAGGCGTCGCCTTCTCCAAGAACCCGATCACGGGGCTCAGCGAGATCGTGGTGGAGGCGGTGCCTGGTCGCGGTGACGCACTGATGGCCGGAGGGGCAAACCCCGACCGTTGGGTGCATCGATGGGGCGACTACGTCGAGTCTCCAGAGGCTGCTGACACAGATGCCCATGTCGTCGACCTGGTGGTTGCCGGGACGGCCGAGATCGCCTCGGAGTACGGATCGCCGGTCGATGTCGAGTGGGTGTACGACGGTCACCAGGTGTGGTGGGTCCAGGTCCGTTCGGTGACGGGTCTCGATGAGGTGACGATCTACTCGCGTCGTATCGCCAAGGAGGTCATGCCCGGCATCATCAAACCCCTGGTGTGGTCGGTGAACGTCCCGATGGTCAACCAGGCTTGGGTGGACCTGTTCACCGAGGCGTTGGGTGACACAGACATCGCCCCTGAGGACCTCGCGAAGCCGTTCGGTTATCGCGCTTACTTCAACATGTCGACGATTGGTGAGATCTTCACCGCTCTGGGCATGCCCCGGGAATCCCTGGAGGTGCTGCTCGGCTTGCCGGCGGGATCCGACCAGCCTGGCTTCAAGCCCACCGCGACCACCTTCAGGAAGACGCCGCGGCTGGTGGGGATGGCGCTGCGGAAGTGGCGATATGCGGCTGAGGTGGAACGCCAGCTTCCGTCTCTCGAAGCGGAGTACGCCCGATACGTCGGACGCGACCTGAAATCGGTGTCGGATACTCAGCTTCTGACGGACATCGGCCAGCTCCGTCGGATCGGGGTGCGGGCGGCGAGCGTGAACATCGTCACGCCACTCCTGGCCAACGTCTACACCGCCCTCCTTCGTAGAGGGCTCGGCAAGAGCGGGGTCGATCTCGAGTCGATCGATCTCATGGAAGGCGTCGACGGGCGCGACTCGTTCGATCCCAATCCACAGCTGGATGCTCTTGGCGGGCGTATCGAAGCCTTGAGCAGCGAGACTCGGGAGTCGATCGCTCGCGACGGCTACGAGGGGCTCCCCGCCGACCTGCGGGCTGAGGTCGACCGCTTCATCGGTCGTTTCGGGCACTTCAGCGACGCAGGCACGGACTTCTCTGTTGCACCATGGCGCGAGCAGCCCGACACGGTCGTCACGATGGCGATGGATCGGCCGGGTCGCGGTCGCACGTCGCTGCTGGCGTCGTGGAACACCATCCAGCGCGAGGTCCCCGCCTGGCGCCGTCCGCTGATGGGATTGCTCCGTCGGCGGGCGCGGACCTTTGTTCAGCATCGAGAGGCTGTGTCGTCCATGTACACGTATGGGTACGGGCTCTTCCGCGACTACTTCCTGGAGGTGGGCGCCCGATTGCAGGATCGGGAGCTGATCCAATCCGCCGACGACGTCATGTTTCTGACGATCGACGAGGTCGAGGCTGCCCTCGGCGGCGAGATGTCGGGGATTGCAGGTCGGGTGGCGTCCCGCAAGCTCGAGATGGAAGCGGTCGCCGATCTCGAGTTGCCGGAGGTCATCTATGGCGACGACTTCATCCCCCGGCCGGCAGACGATGCTGCCCGGACCTCGTGGCACGGCACGCCCACCGCGCGCGGCCACCATCGGGGCCGGGTGTGCGTGGTCAGCGGCATCGGCGACTTCGAGAAAGTGAATGATGGCGATGTTCTGGCTATCCCGCACTCGGACGTCGGCTGGACCCCACTGCTGGCCAAGGCAGGCGCCATCGTTGCCGAGTCGGGTGGAATGCTGTCGCACTCGTCGATCATCGCCCGCGAATACGGCATCCCGTGCGTCACATCTGTGGTTGGCGCAATGCGGATCCCTGACGGTGCGGTGGTCACAGTCGACGGCTACCGGGGTGTCGTCGTGCTGGATGAGGAGGAATGAACCTCGGCCTGGCAAAGACCTCGCATCCGGCCGTGCGCGGCGACGGGTGATGGAGCCTGAGCGATCAGGCGCGGGGTACTCGCCGGCGGAGCGACAGCCCCTTGTACCCCGGGGTGAAGCCTTCTGCCGTCAGGTGGGGCAGCAGGCTCGACCCGGTGGCGGGCTCACCATCGATGGATTCGATGGTGAGACGCGGCATCGAGCTGCGGGCGAGTTGTGCGAGGCCGGACGCGATGGCTGCCGGGTCGGCGTCGGGGTGGATGGTGAGGCTCCGCCCGCCACGTTCGACGTAGGCGCCCAGCGTCCCGTCGATGAGCACCACGTAGGCGCCGGCGCGACGGGCCCCGAACCGGTCTGATGGCCACGGTGCCGCGGCGCCGAACGGGTTGGCGGGGTCGGTCGCTGCCATCACCGTGACACCGGTCTCGTCTGCCAGCCGGAGTCGATCGACGGCTCCCGGTGTGGCGAACTGGGCGCCTCCCAGGCCCTCGATGAAGTACCCGCGCCTCACCCGGCCGGCGTCCTCCATCGCTCCGAACACCGGGTACAGGCCGGCGAAGCCACCGGGTGATCCCTCGGCGAGAACGGCGTCGCGGGTGACGATGCCATGTCGCTCGAGGAGCTGTTCCGCCCGTGCCTTGGCGATCTCCTCGGGAGATGGTGGGACCGTGGGGAGCAGGTCGGTGACCAGATACCAGCGACCGGTGGCGGCAGCCGGGGTGGCGCTCGTCAGGGACCTCGACCGACCAGAGCGCCGCCGGCGTTTGCCCAGGAAGGCTCGCAGCGGAGCCATGGTGTCGTTGGTGACCTCGCCTGCCCAGACCAGATCCCACAGCGCGTCCAGAACCTGCTGGGGATCGCCACCCTCTGCTGCGGCGTAGAGGTCTCTCCAGAAGGAGGCGCCGCGGTCGGCGAGGTGCTGTCGAAGCCGGTCGTGGATCTCCCCGCTTGGTGCTTCGGTGTTGGGCGGCCACCACAGCAGGGGAACCTGGTCGCGGAGGTACACCGCCAACCTGCCGTCGCCGCGTCCGAGCGGTTCTCTTCCCATCCAGACCACCTCACCGCTGGCGAGGAGGTCGTCGAGCATCGATGGCGCGTAGGCCATGCGTGACGAGAGGACGTCGGGCTCGAGCACGCTGGCGGGAAGCGCGACTCCCTGCAGGCGGCGCACGATCTCGATGAGACGACCCGGCCGGGCGGAGGTGTCACCGACGCCGTGCCACTGGGGGAGGAAGCGACCGAGCGCTTCGGGCTCCACGGCGGCTACCTCGTTGCGGAGGACGGCCAGAGATCGGCGCTTCAGCCGGCGCAGCACCTCGGTGTCGACCCACTCCCGATCGTTTCCTCCGGGGCGATAGGTGCCGGAGGCGACCCGGCCGGCTGCTTCGAGGCGACTCAACACCTCGAGGACGACCGCATCGGGCAGACCCAGGTACAGCGCGGCATCGGACGTTGTGAACGGGGCATGGGTACGGGCGAAGCGGCCGACGA
>JABDIW010000129.1 GCA_013003515.1 Acidimicrobiia bacterium | reverse complement strand
CGGCCCCTCGAGGTCCGCCGGGAACGTCCACTCGGTCCTGTCGAGAGAAGAGCCCGTCAGCGGAGGCATTGGTGATGAGGCGTTCACGATCGGCAGCGTACGGCCCGCGAGGCGTCACCGGGGAGGAAACCGCACCACACCTGAGCCCGACTGTTGTGGGAACCCCAGCTCGGCGGCGTAGCGTCACAACGACATGAAGAAGACCCTGATAGCAATCGTGACCATCTCCCTCCTCGCAGCATGTGGCACGGAACCCACCGACGCGACGACAACGACCACCGACCCTCCCGGAGCGGCAACGCTCCTCGACACCTCGTGGATCGGTTCACGAATCGAGTGGCAGGGCTCGGACTTCCCCATCGTTCCCAACAGCCCGCCCACCATCGAGTTCACCGCCGATGGTGCCGGGGGGACCACGGGATGCAACTCGTGGTTCGGCTCGGTGACGCTCGGCGACGAGTCCATTTCGATCGGCCAGATGGGCCAGACCGAGATGGCGTGTGAGCAACCGTTGATGGATCAGGAGCGAGTCGTGACCCAGATCCTCATGGCCGCCGATCTGTGGACGCTCGACGGAGGCACCCTCACGATCGGCGACTCTCAGGGAACAGGCCTCATCGAGTACGTCGCTCCCATCGACGCTCCGGCAGTGCCTCTGATCGGCACCACCTGGGTACTCAGCGAGGTCATGACCCTCGACGCGGTGTCGACACCTCTCATAGGTGTCGACCCGACACTGGTGTTCGACGGTGACGAGATCACCGGCTCAAGCGGCTGCAACACCTACTCGGCGCGAGCGATCATCCAGGACGGCCGGGTCGAGATCTCCAACCTCACCTACACCGAGCGTGCCTGCGCCGATGACGGCGCAATGGAACAGGAGACCATGTTCTTCAGGGTCCTGGAGGCTGCCGAGACGTACCAGCTCGACGGGCCACGGCTGCTGATTCAGGCTCCCACCGAGGGTTTGGGCTTCCAGGCGTCCTGATCAGGCGATGAACGGGATCAGTCGCCACCGCACCTGATCGCGATACGCCGCATACGCCGGATGGCGTTCGATGAGCCGGACCTCCTCGTGCCCGGCTTTGGCCCAGAAGAACGGGATCAACGCCAGAGCCAGGACAAGGCCGATGAGGCTGTCGACGAGCAGCATCCCGCCGACGAACAGCAGGATCACTCCGCCGTAGATGGGGTGGCGGACGAACCGGTACACGCCGGTCGTCGCCAACACCGAGTCGTTCGCGGGTTCTGGGAAGATCGTGACGTTGAACCCCATCGCCCCGAAAGCGAGCACCGCCAACAAGAAACCGTCCGCCATCAGAGCGAAGCCGAGAATGGTCGCCCACAACGCACCATCCGAGATCTCGGGGCCGTCCGTCCACGCCGCCACGGCAATCGCCCCGAACAGAGCGAACTGGGCGGCCACCCACCATCCTCCACGATCACGGAAACTCATCGGCATCGACCGTAGACCATGTGTGCCTGGAGCACCGTGAACAAGGGGTGCCGAATGGCACTGCCACCTGACCCCGACGTATCGGCCCAACGGCCCCTAGGACGCCGCGAGGCCATTGGTACGGTCGAGCGAGATCGATCTCAACGAGGAGAACCATGGCCGAAGAACGCGTGATGAACCGGTGGCGAGTCGTCATCGGAGCCGTCTTGATCCAGCTGTGTCTCGGAGCCATCTACGCATGGTCCGTGTTCACGCCCACCCTTCAAGACGCCGGGTGGAGCAAGCTGCAGACTCAGATCGTCTTCTCGGTCGGCCTCGCCAGCTTCGCCCTGGTCATGGTGTATGCCGGACGCCGGCTCAAGGTGTGGGGACCTCGCAACCTCGCCGTCGCCGGTGGCGTGACTCTCGGCATCGGTTACGTCATCGCTGGTCTCGGCAGCGGCACCAACTTCTGGCTCGTCCTGCTGGGTGTCGGCATCATCGGCGGTGCCGGCATCGGGCTCGCCTACGTGGTTCCCATCGCCGTAGGCATGCGCTGGTTCCCCGACAAGAAGGGAATGATCACCGGCATGGCGGTGGCCGGATTCGGGTTTGGCGCATTGGGCTGGGTGAAGCTCGCCGGGTCGTGGGGCAGCCTCATCGACAACCTCGGCATCAACGACACGTTCATCATCTACGGCATCGCGTTCGCCGTGCTGGTGCTCGTTGGCAGCTCGGCAATGAAGATGCCGCCGGAGGGCTGGCTTCCCGCCGGGTTCACCCCACCCGAGAAGGTCGGCGAGGGCGGCGAGAACTTCACACCGAAAGAGATGTTGCGCACTCCTCAGTTCCACCTGATCTCTCTGACGTTTGCCGTATCCGCCGGCGCCGGCTTGATGGCGATCGGCTTGATGAAGCTCTACCCGATCGAGGCACTCACCGACAACGGCGTTCGACTCGAGGATGCCGACGCGATCGCCGGTACGGCGATGGCCGTCTTCTTCTCTCTCGCCAACGGCATCGGCCGCCTGGCCTGGGGGGCGATGAGCGACCGGTTGGGGCGGAAGAACTCAGTGGTGATCATGGCTGCCAGCCAGGGCGTCCTGCTGTTCCTCTTCATCCCGATGGCAGGGACGGAGTGGCTGTTGTATCTGGGCGCGGCCCTGATCGGGTTCAACTTCGGTGTCAACTTCGCCTTGTTCCCGGCGCTCACGGCAGACGAGTTCGGCAACGAGGCCGTTGGCCAGAACTACCCGTGGGTGTTCCTCAGCTACGGCGCAGGCGGCATCATCTTCCCGATCCTGGGTGGTTGGCTGGGCGACCTCGGCAACTTCCCACTGGCCTTCTCGATCTGTGGGATCGCCTGTGTGGTCGGCGCCGTCGCCACCGCCGTCGTGTTCCCACCGAGTCACGAGGAGGCCAGCAAGCCGTTCTCGGTGCACGGGTTCCTGCACAACGCCCACTTCTTCGATCACGAACCGGCCTAGCGGGCTGAGTCGAAAGGGCGGATCAACGCCAGTCGAGGCGGCACGCCCGCACCGGCTCGGGGAATCCCTTGAGCTCGACTTCATCGACCGGGCCGAAGGAGAAGCCTTTGCCGAGGGCGAGGTCTCGAACGGCCGTGCTGACGAGCACCTCTCCTGAGCCGGCTTTGTCGGTGAGACGACTCGCCAGCTGGACGGTGGCACCGAACAGGTCGTCGCCTTCGGAAACGGGCTCGCCGGCACTGATCCCGATGCGCACCTTGATCGGCACATCCGGTGCCGTCCCCTCGATCTTCTGCTGGACCTCGGTGGCAGCGGCAAGGGCCCCGCTGACCGAGTCGAAGCAGGCCATGATCCCGTCTCCGGTGTGTTTCACCTCGCGCCCCCGATGGGCATCGAGCGCAGTCCTGATGATCTCGTCGTGGACCCTGAGCAGCGTCATGGCGGCCTCGTCTCCCAGACGCTGGGTCAGGGCAGTCGAACCCTCCATGTCGGTGAACAGCACCGTCTTGAAGGGAGTCGCCGGAGGCCGGCCCGTTTCGGTCGGGTCCGTGAGCTGGCCGTAGAAGTTGAAGACGGCGCCCTCGTCCACCGGGATGATCTTGTTGGCGACCATGCCATGGGCCTCCGCGTGCACCTTCTCGGCGATGTCAGCGCTGTCGGCGTCCACCAGACAGAAAGCATGACCGCTGTCGGCGTCGAACCAGTACGTCAGGTATTTGGCGCCGTACTTGCCCTGGACACCGAGGTCGGCCATGTGAGCGCGAGCGACGGCGTCTGCAGTGGCGCCCTCGCCGAGCTCGTGTCGATCCATGTACAGCGGCATCGGTCCCTCCCGGCCGCCGAGCATACGCGTCGACAGGTCAGTCCGCCGCCACTCCGTCGCGGTCGAGGAGCGACGGGATCACGAGCAGTGCCGCCAGGGCAGCCGAGGCCATGGCCACCCACATGATCATCGAGATCTGGTGGTGCGACTTCAGAGGCGACACCCACAGCGCTGTCAACGCCACGGCGATTCCCAGGGCGTTGGCGACGATGGGGCGGCCCGCCCGATCGATGGCCCGCAACACGAAGCCAGGGCCGTCCCGACGGGCGAGGTCGATGGCGGCGATGTAGTGAATGGCGTAGTCGATGCCTACGCCGAGCACGATGGACGAGGAGACTGCGGTCATCAGGTTGAGCTGGATGCCCGACAACGCGATGAACCCGAGGAGCGACACCACGGTCAGAGCGATCGGAACCAGCGAGACCAGGGTCTCGCGGACCCGGCGGTAGGCGGCGAACAGCATGATCGTCACCAGGATGAACGCAGCGATCAGGGAGGTGACCTGAGCGTTGAGCACGAGACGGGCGACCTCGTCCCACACCACCGGCATCCCGGTCAACGTACGGATGGTCGACTCGTCCTCGGCGAACTCGAGCCAACCTTCCAGGTCCTCGGTGGAGAAGTCCTCGGGCAGCAC
>JABDIW010000102.1 GCA_013003515.1 Acidimicrobiia bacterium | reverse complement strand
TGGTTCGAATGGGGCGCGAAGCCGACGTCGTTCATCGTGACGGACATTCCGACTACGGCAACGCCCTGACGACTTTCTGGGAGGGGCACGGATCGGCGATCACTGCGAAGACGACGGTCATCGTCACCGGCGACGCCCGCAACAACTATCGCGACAACGCAGCCGACGTCGTCGCCGAGATCGCCGACACGGCTCGCCACCTGTACTGGCTCAACCCCGAGCCCAGCCGGTACTGGGACACGGGAGACTCGGTGATGTCGGCGTACGCCCCGCACTGTGACACCGTCGAACAGGTGCGGACCCTGAAGGCCCTGGAACGATTCGTCGAAGGCGTGTTGTAGCGAGTCGGCCGGCCGGGGATCCGGGCAGGGGATTCCCTCAAGCGAGGCCCTTTCATCACCGATACCACTACTGGTGGCCAAGGTGGCCACGATCCGTTGATTAGGAGAGCCCCGTGGCACGCAGAGTGCTCGTCATCGAAGACTCGGATGTCATCCAGCGTCTGATCGAGGTCTGTCTGCGACCTGCCGGCCTCGAGGTCGAGACAGCTAGCGACGGCCCGACCGGGCTTGATCAGGCACTGGCGGCCCCCCCGGACCTCATCATCCTCGATGTCGGTCTGCCAAAGATGGACGGGTGGGAGGTGCTGGCCCGACTGCGCGAGAACCCCGCCACGAAGACGGTCCGTGTGCTGGTCCTCACTGCCCATGCCCAGGAGGCCAATCGTGAACGGGCCGGACAGGTCGGTGCCGACGCCTTCCTGACCAAACCCTTCCGTCCCAACGAGCTGCGTTCGGTCGCCACCGAGCTGCTGGCCTCATCCGAGAGCCTCGCCGGCTGACGGCACCCTTCTCAGCGCGATCTCAGCCCGATACCGTCACGCGGTGGTGTCGCTCGTCCTGTGCCTCGTGCTCATTGCCCCCGTCGACGGGGCCGTATCCCTCGGGTTCGACCCGGACGTACCGGGACATTGGGGCGTCGATTTCGCGGTACCCATCGGGACACCGGTCCGGGTGGTCAGCGACGGAGAAGTGACGTTCTCGGGAACGGTCGCCGGCAACACATCGATCACGGTTTCCCATGGCGCGGGCATCCGAACCTCGTATTCGTTCCTCTCGGCTCGCATCGTCGAGACCGGCGATGCGGTTGGGGCAGGCGACATCATCGGTCGCTCCGGGTTGGATCGGGGTCGGCCGGCTCTCCATTTCTCGCTGAGGGCGGGGGAGCGGTACCTCGACCCGCTGAGCGCCATGGCGTGCGACGACATCCCCCGAGGCGCGGTGTACCTGGTGCCCGGTCCAGTGCGCACCCGTGCCGCCTATCCTCACCGCCGTGCATCGCGGCATCCTCGGCGGGACGTTCGACCCGCCTCATCTGGCACATCTCGTAGCGGGCAACGTCGCCCTCCATCAGCTCGGCCTCGACGTCGTGTCGGTCGTGCCGGCCGGCGCGCCCTGGCAGAAGGCCAATCGGCTCGTATCGGCTGCGGAGCACCGT
>JABDIW010000090.1 GCA_013003515.1 Acidimicrobiia bacterium | reverse complement strand
CCGACCCCGGAACGGAACAGGGCCGCGGAAAGCCCCTCCACAAAGCGTTCCAAGCGCCGCTCGAGTGTCCGCACCAGACCTGCCACGATGATCCAGTCTACGGACTGCCCCCGCTAGCGGCCCGAGTGTCGGCTTCTGCCCCCGTGGTACGATCCCCGGCCTTCCGGGCGAGTGGCGGAATTGGCAGACGCGCAGGATTCAGGTTCCTGTGAGTGAAAACTCGTGAGGGTTCAAGTCCCTCCTCGCCCACACAGATGTCATTTCCCTTGGCGCCGTCCCGGGAGCGTCGCCGCCGACGCCGAGTGTGGTTGCTCATCGGCATCGCGATCGTGGTGGGGGTGATCGCTCTTGCTGTCCGCTTCCGCACCGAGACGCGCGACACCGCTGCGTATCTGACGTTGGCCAAGGAGATCGCCGACGACGAGGCGCAACTGTCTCAATCCTTGGCTTCGCTGCTCGAGGACCTGGCAACGCTGGACCGACCCGAGCTGATGAGACGCATCGAGTTGTTGTCCTCGAGTGCCGACGAGTTGCGGGGATCCCTCGACGACGTCGTGGTGACGGGGACGATCGCCGAGGTGCACGGGTTCCTGATCGTCGCCTCCACCTCGTGGCGCGACGCCCTCGCCGGTCTGGATGATGGGGTGGTTGCCGTCCTCGAGTCTCCGGACGGCACCGACGGCGAGGTGGTTCTCCGTGAGGTGTTCGAGCTTCTGGAGGTGGGGGACCGCGCCTACGACGGTTTCGAGGACGCCATCGGGCGGCTCGACCCGGACCTGGTGACCCAGACCTATCCCGAGGTGGTGTTCGTCGGTCCTGGCCAGTCGAACACCCACTCCGCAGAAGCAGTCACCCGTCGCCTCACCGCCAGCTCGGGTCTCGCCGACCGCTACGACGTTTCGGTGACGGCCACTCTGGATCCGGCACCGGTCGGTGACCGCAACGGCGTCCCTGTGGTCCCCTTCGGCACCACCTTCGTGGTCAACGTGGTGGTGGCGAACGTCGGCAACCTCGATGCGGCGGAGATGGGGCTCGATGTCTCCTTGCTCGAGGTCGGTGGGGACGAGGTCGTCCAGTCCCGATCCGAGCTGCTCACAGACCTCGGCGCAGGCGGAGCGACGACCGTGGTGGTCGACGACTTCACCGTTGATCCGGGCAAGCTGTATGAAGTGACTGCGCGGGTGACGTTGGCCGAAGACACCGATCCAGACAACGACGTGTGGTCTGTCCTCTTCCTGAGGAACGAAGAATGACGCTGGCATTGTGGATCTCGATCGGTGTGCTGACCCTGGTTGTGCTGTGGCTGGTGACGGCACTGCTTCGGGTGCGATCGGTGGTTCAGCTCGTGCCCGAAGAGGGCGGTGTCTTCGAGGCGATACGCGAGCTGGATCGGGACCTCGAGGGACTCGAGGACACGGTGGAGGGTCTCGTACCGAGACTTCAGTCGGTGGAACGCCGCCTCCCCCATGCAGTCAGCCGCACCGGCGTAGTCCGGTACGACGCCTTCGACGACGTGACCGGTGCTCTGAGCCGCTCCCTGGCGTTTCTCGACGACCGCGGCACCGGCATCGTCTTCACCGTGCTCATCGGTCGGAACGACTCGCACTTCTATGTGAAGCAGATCGATGGCGGTCTCGGTACCGAAGCGTTGTCCCCCGAGGAGTCGGCTGCCATCGCCGCGGCCATGCGAGATTCGAGCTGATCCGGGCCCTGGGTAGCATCCAGGGTCATGCTTGATGTATCGCTCCTCCGATCCGATCCCGACGCCGTCGCAGCCGCCATGTCACGTCGCGGCATCGAGGTAGACGTGGCCGGTCTTCTCGCCCTCGATGAGCAGCGCCGCGAGGTGCGGACTCGTGCCGAGGCGATGCGTTCCGAACAGAAGGACTCCGGCAAGGCGATCGCCAAACTCGAGGGTGACGAGAAGCAGGAAGCCATCGAGCGAGCCGCAACACTCTCGGCCGCCTACAAGGCAGCACTCGAAGAGGCAGACGCTCTCGATGCCGAGTTCGCCACGCGGTGGACGCCGCTCCCCAACCTCCCCGACCCCACGGCAGCCGACGGCATGGAGGAAGAGGACGCAGTCGAGGTGTCCCGCCACGGTGAGCCGGCGTCGTTCGGGTTCGAGGCGCTCGATCACCTCGACCTCGGTGTCCAGCTCGGCGTCATCGACACCGAGCGTGCCGTCAAGGTGTCGGGAAGTCGGTTCGGGTTCATCACGGGGAAGCTGGCGATGCTCGAGTTCAGCCTGGTTCGCTACGCCATGGACAACCTGTCCGGGCACGGGTTCACCCCCGTGCTTCCTCCGGTGCTGGTGCGGGAGCAGGCCCTGTACGGGACCGGCTTCTTCCCGGGTGATGCCGAGCAGGTGTACTCGGTTCCCGAGGACGACCTGTTCCTGGTCGGGACTGCAGAGGTGCCGCTGGCAGAAATGCACGCGGACGAGATCTTCGAGGCCGACGAGCTGCCGCTGCGCTACGTCGGGTTCTCGACCTGTTTCCGTCGCGAGGCAGGCACGTATGGCAAGGACACCCGCGGCATCTTCCGCGTTCATCAGTTCGACAAGGTGGAGATGTTCATCTTCTGCG
>JABDIW010000050.1 GCA_013003515.1 Acidimicrobiia bacterium | reverse complement strand
GTCGTTCTGGTCGACGGCGCCGCGGCGGCGTGAGCTCGCTGATCTGGCGGACTACCTGGTGTTGATGGCGTATGACGAGCACAACCGTTTCCGACCGGACGGGCCGGTGGCATCACCACAGTGGGTGGAAGACAACCTGCGGTACCTGCTCCGCTTTGCCGACCCCCACGAGATCGTGATCGGACTCAACTTCTACGGCCGGATCTGGGATCCCGATGAGCTCGACAAGCCGCGTGCGGTCGGACTGGGGAGCCTCGTCGACCTCGCTGCAGGCGGAGAAGCGACGTTCGACCCGGAGACCGGGCTCGATCGTGTCGAGCTGAGCGACGGCCGCCACCTGTGGCTGGAGACGCCCGAGGGTCTCCGGTTCGACCTCATCGATGAGTACGGCCTGGCGGGCTGGGCGGCGTGGAGGCTCGGCTTCGACTCGGCGGCCATCTGGGAGGCCGTTCCCTGACGCAACGGTCCTAGCGAGTCCGCTCCGATGCCGAGAGATGCTCGACGTCGTTGAAGGTGCGCAGCGAGAACACATGCTCGCCGGCGAGCGGCGTCGCCTGGACCCGGGCCATCGATGTGTGGCCGAGCACGAACCGCTCCCACTCCCACGGGGTGGGGTCCAGCCCCAGCAACCAACCGAGGGCGACGGCGTTGGTACCGCCGTGGGCGACGATCACGATGCGCTTCGGGTCTGTTTCGACGTGCCACAGGTGCGGGATCCCCTCATCGTGGGGTCGCACCGAGCGGTCGGAAAGGATCCTCGACATGGCTCCGACGATGCGTTCGTGGAAGTCGCGGAAGCTCTCGCCGCCCTCGAGCCCTTCCCACCACTCCTCGGGTGGGCGGTGGCGGGCGTCGAGGAAGATCTTCTGCACCTGTTGCTCCAGCTTGCCCTCCCAATTGGGTAGCTGGATCTCGACGAGGTCGTCGATCGTCTGTGGCGCCACCCCCATCGCCTCGACGATGGGCACTGCGGTCTGCTGCGAGCGCAGCGCCGGAGACACGAGGATCTCCGCGACCTCATCCAGCTCGGCAGAGAGACGCTTGGCCGTCAGCTCGGCCTGACGGTGACCGAGCTCGGTGAGGGCGGGGTCGGGTTGGCTGTAGCCGTCGACCGACCATGCCGGCTGACCATGACGAATGAAGATGAGGTCCACGAACTGAGGCTACCGCGCCCACGCGGGAACCCGGGATCCGGGGGTACCGTTCGTCAGATGATGCGTTGTCTCGTCGCTGCAGTCCTGGTTCTGGGGGTCGTCACCGGGTGTGGCTCTGCGACCGTCCCTGCCCCCGACTGCCCCAACCCCGCCGACCCGGCGGTGATGATCCAGTACGCCCCCACGATCCTTGTCGTCGAGGTCCTGGAGACCCGCGAGGACGGTATCGAGGCGACGGTTGTGGTCAAGGAGAAGTGGCGGGGGGTGACGCTTCCCGAGGAAGTCGTCGTCCGCGGCGACGGAGATCCCGAGCAGCCGGTGCGTCAGTACGCCGTGGGCGTCGACTACCTGCTGTTCTCCGATGAGGTGTTCTCTCCTCTTCCCGATCACGGTTGCTCTGCAACGCGGGAGTTCACCGAGGAACTGGCCGCGCTCCGTCCCGAGCGAGCCATCAGTTACGGGATCGTGCGGGATGCCAATCTCGTGCCGTGGTTGATCGGTGGTGGGTCGGTACTGGCGCTGGGTGTCGGTCTGGGTGTCTGGCGTGCCTCGCGGGACCGCAAGGCCAGCGGAGCTGGTGATTGGAACCCCGCCTACGAGATCGGGCGGGACGAGGATGGTTTCGACACCTGAATCCGCCGCAAAGGCCCAAGACACCCCAGAAAGAACCGAAGGCCGCCTGCTGGCGACCTACGGCTCGGGCTTAGACGGGAGGTAGGAAGGCATCCTGTCTAAGTAACGTATCGGTCATGACCGGATCCGACTTGAGCGATTTCTCAGACTTTTTCCCGGCGCTCAAGAAGGGCCTCGTCAGGCATCTCGTCGAGAACGCCATCCGCACCGACGGCCCGTTCACCCTGGCCTCTGGAGCCATCTCCGACTGGTACCTCGATGCCCGCCAGACGACCTATTCGGGCGACGGTGCAGTACTGGTGGCCCGTTGCGTGCTGGAGGTCATGTCGCCTCACGCCACCGCAGTGGGCGGGATGACGATGGGTGCCGATCCGATCGCCGTCGCCACCGCGACCATCGCCGCTCTCGACGACAGGGCCCTCAAGGCGTTCTCGGTGCGCAAGGAGGCCAAGGACCACGGAACCGGCGGTCGCCTGGTCGGCCCCCTCGACCACACCGACCGGGTCGTGGTCGTCGAGGACACCACCACGACCGGCAAGTCCATGGTCGCCGCGGTGGAGGCGATCCGTGCCGAGGGCATCGGTGTCGTTCAGGCCATCTCCATCGTCGACCGTTCAGACGGTGTCGCCGGACGAGTCATGGGCGACTACGACGTCCCGTTCCTCTCGATCGTCGTGCCTGCCGATCTGGGCGTTTCCTGATGCCCTTGGTGGTGCGCCGCTCGGCGATTCGGCTGACGTTGATTGGTGTCGCCGGACTGCTGCTGATCCTGACATCGATCGATCTCCTCGGTGGGCACTGGGTGTCGAGGGCACCCGAGTCGAACCCGGTGAACATCGAGGAACCCGATGGGGCGACGCAGCTGACATCGCGGGGACGGGTCACGGCCCGCACCCAGAAGATCTGGGGATACTCTTTCGCCATCGTCGGTGGCGCCTGTGTCCTCGGTGCCATCGTGGCGTTGTCCAGCTCTCGGCCCCTTGCCCGGGTCGACGGGGATGGCATCCACCTCCGGCTCGCCGGACCGGGAAGGCCGTTGTCGA
>JABDIW010000040.1 GCA_013003515.1 Acidimicrobiia bacterium | reverse complement strand
CTGCCCGCACCGGCGATGACAGATGAGAAGTGCTCGGCGGTGGCGGGTCCGATGTCGAGACCCAGCCAGTCGTCGGGGATTGCCGTCGCCGCCACCGTCTGGGTCTCGGCATCCTCGGCGAAGCGGTCGCCCACGACCAGATCGAGGGGCAAGATGATCTTCCCGCCGTGCTCGGACTCGAGCAGATCCCTGACCTCTCCCACCATCGATTCCTCCACCAGTGAGCCACCGACCTCGAAACCCCCTGCCTCGAGCAGGGTGAAGCACATCCCCCCGCCGATCAGCATGAGGTCTGCCTGAGGGAGCACGTTGCGGATGACACCGAGCTTCCCGGACACCTTCGCCCCACCCATCACGACGACATAGGGACGCCGCGGATCTGTCAGCAGCGCGCCCAACGCCTCGACCTCGGCGGCGAGCAGCGGACCGGCGGCAGACGGGATTCGTTCGGTTACCCCGACTGTCGAGGCGTGGGCCCGATGCGCCGACCCGAATGCGTCGAGCACGAACACGTCGGCAAGTGCGGCGAGTGCATCTGCGAGACAGGGATCGTTCGCGGTTTCGCCTGGCTCGAATCGCGTGTTCTCCAGGAGGAGCACATCGCCGGCCTTTGCGTTGCCCACCGCGGCGACCGCATCGGGTCCGACCACGGCGGGGACGTGGGTGACCGGGAAGCCTCCCAGCTCGCCGAGCCGCACCGCGATCGGAGCGGTGCTCAACGCCGGGTCAGGGCCCTTCGGTCTACCCAGGTGCGTGCAAACCACGACCGACGCTCCCCGATCCCGCAGAAGCTGGATCGTTGGCAGTGCAGCCCGGATCCGGAAGTCGTCCGAAATCGCTCCCTCATCGAGCGGAACGTTGAGATCGGAGCGAAGAAGAACCACCCGACCTGTGACGTCGAGGTCCTCCAACCGTGGCAGCTCGGTCACGCCAGTTTCTTCACCAGGTCGACGAGACGGCTCGAGTAGCCCCACTCGTTGTCGTACCAACCGAACACCTTCACCAGCGATCCAGTCGCCATGGTGAAGGGTGCGTCGTAGATGCACGAGTGGGGGTCACCCACGATGTCCGTGGACACGAGCGGAGACTCGGAGTAGCGCAAGATGCCCTTGAGGTCACCTTCGGCTGCCACCCGGAACGCCTCGTTGACGGCCTCGACGTCGGCCGGCTTCTCGGTTTGGATCACGAGATCCGTGATCGAGCCGTCCGCCACCGGCACCCGCAGCGCCTTCGCCTCGAGCTTTCCGTTGAGCTCCGGCATCACCTTGCCCACCGCCGTTCCGGCACCGGTGGAGGTGGGGACGATGTTGAGGCCTGCGGCACGGCCCCTTCGGGCGTCCTTGTGCGGTGCATCCTGGAGGGCCTGGTCGCTGGTGTAGGCGTGAACGGTCGTGAACATCCCCCTGGCGATGCCGAAGTTCTCGTGGAGCACCTTTGCCATCGGCGCCACGCAGTTCGTGGTGCACGAAGCGTTCGAGATGATCTTGTGCTCAGCGGGGTTGAGGTCGGCGTCGTTGACGCCGAGAACGACCGATACGTCGGCGTCACCGGACGGGGCGCTGATCACGACATGCTTGGCGCCACCCTGAAGGTGCAGGCCGGCCTTCTCCCTGGTGCGGAAGAAGCCCGTCGACTCGACCACCACGTCGACGTCGAGATCGCCCCAGGGCAGCTGAGATGGATCGCGCTCGGCGAACACCTTGAACCGATCTCCGTCGACGACCAGTTCGTCACCCTGCACCTCGACGACGCCCCCGAACTTGCCGTGGACGGAGTCGTTCTGGAGGAGATAGGCGAGGGTCTCCGAGTCGGTGAGATCATTGACGGCGACGATGTCGAAGCCGGCGCCCGATGAGATGGCGGCACGGAAGAACAAGCGCCCGATGCGACCGAAACCGTTGATGGCAACCTTCATGTTTGAGATACCTCGCTCGACTAGATGAACACCGCTCAGACTAGACCGGCGAGGGCGAGACCCAACCTCACGGGATCGTGGCGAATGATCGGGGCTTCGGTGTCAAGTAGATCGGCCCACACCACGTCCACACCAAAGGTCGCCAGCGCCTCTTCATCCACCACGAGACGCTCGATGGGGGCCTCGACGGTCACCGGCAAACGGTTGGCGATCACCGTCGAAGGTGGGCGGACTCCCGTATGGGAGAGAAGGGCTTCGAGATGGTCCGCTGCGTCCATGCCGAGCGTCTCGCCGTCCTGAGTGGTGACGTTCGCCACGTACACGAGGCGGGCTCCGGAGTCGTTGATGGCCTCCACGACGCCGGATACGAGCAGCGGGGCGATCACCGACGTGTACAGACTCCCCGGGCCGAGCACGATCTGGTCGGCGGCGCGAATGGCCTCCCTCGCCCGGTCGGTTGCGGCCGCCGTGCCGGGGAGAATGCGGATCTTCGAGATGTTCCCCCGGCTCAACGCGATGCTCACCTGGCCCTCGACCACCGATCCGTCGACGACCGCCTCGAGCTTCACCCGCTCGGCGGCCGCCGGGATCACGGACCCAACCGTTCCCAGCAATCGCTCCGCGGTACGGAGGCCATCTTCGAAGGTGCCCTCGATCTGGTGGAGAGCAACCAGGAGAAGGTTCCCCAGCGAATGTCCGTCGACGTCACTCCCGTCGAAGCGATAGTCGAACAACCGCCGCCAGGTGGTCGGCTCGGGCGACATGGCGATGAGACAGCGACGAATGTCTCCCGGTGCAGGGATGTCGAGATCCGGCACCAGACGACCCGACGAACCACCATCGTCGGCAACCGTTACGAGGGCGGACAGCGTCCCGGCGTAGCGCTGACACGCCAGCACGGCCTGGGCGAGACCATGGCCCCCACCGACCGCAACCACCGATGGCCCCTCCGACGAGGCCAGCGCCTGCATCAGCGGATCGGGCTCGAGCTCGATCCCCGTCCCGGGGAGGTCTCCCGAGCTCACGAGTCCTCGCTCCCGGGAAGATCCCTGTGGTGGGTCCTGACGTCGACACCCTCCCCCTTGAGGAACCGGGCGATCTCCTCGGTCAATGCGACCGATCGGTGTTTGCCACCGGTGCACCCGACGGCAATCGTCAGATACGACTTGCCCTCCACCTCATAGCGCGGGATGAGGAACGAGAGCAGCTCCGTGATCTTCGACAGGAACTCGCCTGCTTCGGGTTGCTCCAACACATAGCGGCGAACGGGCTCTTCGAGACCGGTGTGGTCTCGAAGATCCGGGACCCAGTGGGGATTGGGCAGAAAACGAACGTCGAACATCACGTCGACCACGCGGGGATTGCCGTACTTGAAGCCAAACGACGTCACATCGACCTGCATACGTCGTTTCGGCTCGGTCCCGCTGAAGGCACTCTCGAGACGGTCCCTCAGCTCGTGCACCGACAGTGCGGTGGTGTCGATGATGATGTCGGATTGGCCCCGGAGCTCTTCGAGGGCCCGGCGTTCCATCTCGATCGATTGCTCGAGGGTGTCGGCGTCGACGGGATGGGGGCGCCTCACCTCCTCGAAGCGGCGGACCAGCGCATCGTCGGATGCGTCGAGGAACAGCACCGTCGCCCAGATGCCCTGCCCGGCCAGCCACAGCAAAGCCTGCTCCA
The DNA here is from genome assembly GCA_013003515.1 of Acidimicrobiia bacterium. Classification (GTDB taxonomy): domain Bacteria; phylum Actinomycetota; class Acidimicrobiia; order Spongiisociales; family UBA5794; genus JABDIW01. The sequence continues at coordinate 12,711 of JABDIW010000040.1, read as the reverse complement.
GCTCACGGAAGTCGAGCCCACCGCGGGCATCGACCACCACACCAAGACGGTTCTTGGGCCCTTCGGTGAGGTTGAGCTGGTTGACCACTGCCGGGATGAGCTGCGGGGGCAGATTGTCGACCACGAAGTACCCGACATCCTGGAGGACTTTGGCGGTGACGGACCGGCCCGCGCCCGACATGCCGGTGATGACGACGACTCTGGGGTTACGGGCCATGGATCCACTTCCTGGATTCTCTGCTCATGCGAGCACCTCTTCGTGCAACACGTTATAGAGATCGCGAGCAACGGACTCGGGTATCTCTTCCGCCAGCTGATGGACATCGGCCTCGCGGATCCGCTTCAGCGAGCCAAAACGTCGCATCAGCTTCTTCTTTCGCCCCGGCCCGATGCCAGGAACGTCATCGAGAATCGAGTCGACCATCCGCTTCCCCCGCAGCGACCGGTGATACGACACCGCGAAGCGGTGGGCCTCGTCACGTACCCGCTGCAGCAGATAGAGCGCTTCCTCGCCCCGAGGGATCTGAACCGGATCGGGTCTGCCGGGGAGGTAGACCTCCTCCATCCGCTTGGCCAGTCCGGCGACAGGGATGTCGAGCTCGAACTCCTCGAGAACCTGGACCGCCCTCCCCAACTGACCGGCACCACCGTCGATCAGGACGAGAGATGGCGGGTAGGCGAACTTGCCCCGCTCCTCGACGGGAAGCTCCCGCTGCTCGACGAGCTGCCGGAAGCGACGGCGCAGTACCTCTTCCATGGCGGCGAAATCGTCCTGTCCCGTCACGGTCCGCACCTTGAAACGCTTGTAGTCGCTCTTGCGTGGGAGACCATCCTCGAGCACGACCATGGAACCGACCGTGTCCCGTCCCTGGATGGTCGAGATGTCATAGCACTCGATCCGAAGCGGTGCCTGGGGAAGATCGAGGTGGCCCTGGAGCGAGTTGATGGCGCGGGCCCGGGCGTTGTGGTCGCTGGCTCGCTTCAGACGATGTCTGGCGAATTCCTCCTCGGCGTTCGCCATGGCGGTCTCCATCAACCGTCGTTTGGCGCCGCGCTGGGGAACCCGAAGTGAGAGGGCGGCGCCGCGTCGTTCCTCGAGCCATGCCTGCCACAACTCCGCTTCATCAGGCAGCTGGGTGACGAGCAGCTCCGGGGGTGGGCGGTCGTCCCCGTAGAGCTGGTGGATGAAGCGCCCGATCAACTCCGAAGTGGTCACGTCTTCCACCCGGTCGACGATCATCGTGCGGCGCCCGACGACGCGTCCCTGATGCACCTCGAGCACGACCAGGGCAGCCTCCAGCTCGTCCCCGGTGGCGGCGATGAGCGAGAAGGTGTCGCGGCGCTTGCCGACCATCTCCTGTCGGGCGAGGGCCCGTTCCACCGCTTGCAGCTGATCACGGAACCTCGCCGCGGTCTCGAATTCGAGGCTGGCCGACGCCGTCGACATCTTGTCCCGCAGGGCCGCGGTCACGTCGTCACGGTCGCCGTCGAGAAAGGCGGCCAAACCATCGACGTGGTCGGCATAGGTGGCGTCGTCCACCTCACCGACGCAGGGACCCGAGCACCGCTCGATGTGGAAGAGCAGACACGGCCGCCCGCTTGCCTCGTGGCGCCGGAACTTGGCGTTGGTACAGGTACGCACCGGGAAGGTCCGTAACAGGAGGTCGAGTGTCTGGCGGATGGCGTAGGCATGGGCATACGGCCCGAAGTACTCGGTGCCCTTGCGGCGCCGGCCCCGCATGACGAGAGCCCGTGGCCAGTCCTCGCTTCTCGTGATGGCGAGATAGGGGAAGCTCTTGTCGTCCTTGAGGCGGATGTTGAACCGCGGTGCGTGTTGCTTGATCAGGTTGAATTCGAGGTGGAGAGCGGCGATCTCGCCATCGGTGACGATCCACTCGACCGAACCTGCGGCGTCGACCATCGCCCGCGTCCTCGGCTGTAGATCGCGGGCGAAGTAGTTGGCGAGACGCTTCCGAAGGGACTTCGCCTTGCCCACGTACAGCACGGCGCCATGGGCATCACGAAAGAGGTAGGCACCGGGGGCGTCGGGTATCTCGGATGAGGGGGGACGACGCATCGCCGCCGATGTTAGAGCCGGGCTCGTGTGCGCCTCGACGCACAGAAGGGCTTCAGGAGGCCCGTTGCTCGATGCCCACCCAGCGGTCGACGATGCGATCGACGAGACCCTGGTCTACCGCCATCTCGGGTTCCTGCTCGACGAAGCGAATCGCCTCATCGGTCATGTAGACCGGTGGAACGTCATGAACGTCGACCTCGGGGGCGACTTCCAGGATCTCTTGGGGTGACGGTGCCGATACCTTGGCCCACATGGTGCGCCCGGCCAGCTCGTAGGCCACGATGTGACTGCTCATGGGAAAGCTCCCTTGTTTCCGCTCGTACCGATTCATTCGGCAACGGGGCGCTGCGACTTGAGCCAGCGCAGCCCGATGAGGCGGGGAATCCGATCCTGCCCGGCGAGGAGCGTGTTGTCTGGATCGATGGTGAGCGGTCGCTCGACGAGCGTGTCGAGGAGCCACCCGGAGGTCGACGCTGCTTCGATGATCGAACCCAGGGGACGGTGATGGAACGTCATCGACCCTTCTCCGGCGGGCTCCTCCCCCGCTGCGGGCGTGAAGTAGTCGGCCCATCTCCACAGCACTTCGCCATCCGCCGCGTCGACGATCGGGCCGGCTCCGGGTGGCGTGTACGCCGGGTGGTTGGCGACGACTGCGACGAAGCCTCGGTCATCGACCACGCGGGCGAGTTCGGCAAAGAGCTGATTCAGGTCGGGAAGGTGCTCCAGGACCAGCACGGCATAAGCCCCGCCCAGCTTCCCGGACCTCAGCCATTGCAGATTCGGGAGCAGGCACCGCACCACCGGAGCAACGTCGGTTGCGTGAGCCAGCAACGTCGGCGAGAGGTCACACCCCAGAACAGGGCCGTCCATCGTGGTCATGATGCGCCCGTCACCACAGCCGAGGTCGAGAACGGGGCGCGCACTCATGCCGGGGAGCACGTCGTGTAGCAGCGGAATCACGTCCCGGTCATAGGCCGGGTCGCCGGACGCCTCGGCCCGCCACCAATCAGCGAGGTCCTCCCAGTCCGTCAGGGAAGGACCTCACGCAGGAACTTGCCGGTGTAGCTCTCCGACACCGCGGCGACCTGCTCGGGAGACCCGAACGCAACGACCGCGCCGCCGCCCTCACCCCCCTCGGGTCCGAGGTCGATGATCCAATCCGCCGACTTGATCACATCCAGGTTGTGCTCGATGACGGTCACCGTGTTGCCGGTGCCGACGAGGCGTTGCAGCACCTGCAGGAGCTTCCGGATGTCTTCGAAATGGAGGCCGGTCGTGGGCTCATCGAGGATGTACATGGTCCGACCGGTCGAACGCTTCCCCAATTCGGAGGAGAGCTTGACGCGCTGGGCCTCGCCTCCCGACAACGTGGTGGCCGGCTGGCCAAGCCGGATGTACCCGAGACCGACATCGAAGAGGGTCTGCAGGACCCTGGCGATCGGGGGTTGGTTCTCGAAGAACTCGAGTGCCTCCTCTACCGACATGTCGAGGACGTCGGCGATCGAGTGGCCCTTCCACAGGATCTCGAGGGTGTCGCGGTTGTACCGCTTCCCCTTGCAGGTATCACACGGTATGTACACGTCGGGAAGGAAATGCATCTCGATGCGAAGCGTGCCATCGCCCTTGCAGGTCTCACATCGACCTCCGGCAACATTGAATGAGAACCTGCCCGGCTGGTAGCCGCGTGTCTTGGCGTCGGGAGTACTGGCGAACAGCTGCCTGATCTTGTCGAACACCTTCGTGTACGTCGCCGGGTTGGATCGCGGTGTTCGCCCGATGGGGCTCTGATCGATGTTGATGACCTTGTCGAGCTCCTCCACGCCTTCGAGACGCTTGTGCCTGCCCGGCAGGGCCTTCGACCCGATCAGCGCCTGGCGAAGTCCCTTGGAGAGGATCTCCTGGACGAGCGAAGACTTGCCGCTCCCCGACACACCGGTGACACAGACGAACATCCCCAGCGGGAACTCGACGTCCACTTCGCGCAGGTTGTTCTCGGAAGCGCCGAGTACCCGGATCGATCGGCCGTCCGACTCACGGCGGTTCGCGGGCACTTCGATGTTGCGCCTCCCCGCCAGGTAGTCGCCGGTGATCGAGCCGGCCTCGCCCATGATTGCTTTGACGCTGCCCTCGGCGACGATGTGGCCACCGTGCTCACCGGCCCCGGGCCCGATATCGACGACGTGGTCGGCGATGCGGATCGTCTCCTCGTCGTGTTCGACGACGATGAGCGTGTTCCCCAGATCGCGTAAACGGATCAACGTCTCGATCAACCGCTGATTGTCTCGCTGATGCAGGCCGATGGATGGCTCGTCGAGCACGTAGAGGACCCCGACCAGGCCAGAGCCGATCTGGGTGGCCAGGCGGATGCGTTGTGCCTCACCACCGGCGAGGGTCGCTGCCGAGCGCGAGAGCGTGAGGTAGTCGAGACCGACGTCGATGAGAAATCTGAGCCTCTCGCGGATCTCGCGAAGGACGAGTGCTGCAACCCGGGCGTCACGCTCGGAGAGCTCGAGGTCCTCGAGGTGTCGGTAGGACCGGTGGAGCGGCAGCGCAGACACATCGTGGATGCTCAGGTCGGCGATCGTCACCGCAAGCGACACCGGGTTGAGGCGTCCCCCGCCGCAGGCATTGCAGGGAACCTCGCGCATGTACTGCTCGTATCCGGCGCGGGCTGCGTCCGAGTCGGTGTCGGCATAGCGCCGCTCGATCCACGGGATCACGCCCTCGTAGGACGTCTGGTATCTCCGGAGCCTCCCAAACCGATTGCGATACTCGACCAGGAAGCTGCGCTCACCAGTCCCATGGAGCAATGTCTTCTGGTCACGCTTCTTCAGCTTCTTCCAGGGAACGTCGAGGGGGATGCCCTCTTCGGCGGCGACGGCCTCGAGGACCCTCATGTAGTACCGCATCCGGTGCTTGCCGCCCCACGGCGCCAGTGCCGAATCCTCGATGGTTCGGTCGGGCTGGGGAACGACAAGTGTCGGATCCACCTCCCGCCGGGTGCCCAGACCCGAGCACTCCACGCAGGCACCGTACGGGCTGTTGAACGAGAAGTTCCGAGGTTGAAGCTCTTCGAACGAGTGCCCGCACACGTCGCAGGCGAAGTGCTGGGAGAACGTCAAGGTGGGACCATCGATCACGTCGACCAGAGCCACCCCGTCGGCGAGTCGTAGCGCTGTCTCGAGCGAGTCGGTGAGGCGACGGTCGATGTCGGGCTTCATCACCAGACGGTCGACCACCACCTCGATGGTGTGCTGGTAGTACCGGTCGAGCTTGATTTCCTCGGTGAGATCCCGGATCTCACCGTCGATGCGAGCCCTGGCGAAACCCTCCCGACCCAGCTCGGCGAGCATCGACTCGTACTCACCCTTTCGGCCCCTCACCACCGGCGCCAGGATCTGAAACCGGGTCCCTTCGGCGAGCTCGAGGATGCGGTCGACGATCTGCTGGGGTGTCTGTCGCGAGACCGGTGAACCATCGTTGGGGCAGTGGGCGATGCCAACCCTGGCATAGAGGAGTCGGAGGTAGTCATGGATCTCTGTCACGGTTCCCACTGTCGAGCGGGGGTTGCGGCTCGCCGTCTTCTGATCGATGGAGATCGCCGGTGACAAGCCTTCGATGAAGTCGACATCGGGCTTGTCCATCTGGCCGAGGAACTGCCTGGCATAGGCGGAGAGGCTCTCGACATACCTGCGCTGGCCTTCGGCGTAGATGGTGTCGAAGGCAAGCGAAGACTTGCCCGAGCCCGACAGGCCGGTGAAGACGATCAGCTTGTCACGGGGCAGCTCGAGCGACAGGTTCTTGAGGTTGTGCTCGCGCGCACCCTTGACGACGATCTGGTCGGTATCTGTCGGTCGGCTGGCCACCTGCGCCCCTCGTGCCCGCGAAGTCCAGCGATTGTAGTGAGGGCCTGTGACGCGAACGCCGGCGCCGTCCGACCTTCAACCGCCGGAGATGCCGGTCGCCAGCGTCACCGAACGCAGCGTCGTCGGGATGGAGCCGATCGTCGGCACCACGACCTCGAATGACAGCGTGGGGCCGACGCGCACCACGCCTCCAGGGAGGGCGTCGTCGAGGCCGACCACGGTCAATGAACCGCCCGAAGCCACCGCCGCCGTCCTCCAGGTGTCGACATCCCCTCCCATCTCGCCTCGGAATGCTGTGACGGAGCAATACGCCGATACACCGGCCGCCACGGCTCCAGCCAACCGGTCCTCCTCGGCAACGACGACCACCGTGGCTCGAGAATCGAGCTCATCGCACAACGCGGTGACGGCTTCGACGGCTCCCGGCTGAGGATCGGTCGCCAGACGGTCTCGACCTGCCCACACAGGAACGGCGATCAGCGCAGCCGCACAGACCACCGCCGTCGTCTGGAGCACGGGACGCTCGGGGTCACCGAACAACTCGGCGATGAGCCAACCACCTCCCATGGCCAGCGACGGGATGACCACCGGCACAAACGGCTCGAACCCGCCTGGCAGCAGGGTGATGGGTCCGACGAGGGTCACGGCTCCCGCCACCACGCCGAGCGTCACCACCAGAGAGGCGACGTCATCGCGAGTTCGATCGCTCCACCACAGCCAGCCAACGACACCGACCCCGACAAGCGCAGGCCCGATCCCCACCCATCCATCGACGCTGGGCCCTCCCCACCCACCGGTGACACCAGCGGTCGTGAACGTGACGAGACCCATCGAGACCGGTATCGCCAGCCCGATCACGAGGAGAGGGAGTGGACTGGCCGGGCGCCGAATGTTGGATCGGTACCAGGCAACACCGGCGGCCCCGACAAGAGCGCCGACGAGCACGACGATTCCGGCGTCGCCAACGAAGTTCCCGATGCGGCCGCCGAGCACCGCATCCCCCAACACCAGCGCAAGGACCGGCCCGGCTCCAGCCGCCAGCGCAACCAGCGTCCGTCGACGGCGATCCCGTTCGATCCAGCCCGCTGGGTCGAACCGCCACGCTGCCGCCCAGGCAGCCACGCCTCCGATGACCATCCAGCCGGTGGCAGAGAGCGCGCCAAGACTCAGAGCCAGAACCCCGCCGGCGATCGCGGCACGGGGCCTCGTCGGGGTCTCCGCGGTTGCGGCCAGAGCCCAGACGCCGAACCCAACCAGGCCAAAGGCCACTGCAGCGGGGGTGGCTGCCGGCGCGGCCGCCCTCATGGCAGGCGTGATTCCCACGGCGACGATGACCAGGGGCGCCACCCACGGCGACGAATACCGAGACACCATCGTCCCCCAGGCGAGCAGACCCATTGCGACGAAGATGACGCCAAGCTGGTGGGCCCAGGCGTTGCCGAACCAGGAAGCGACAGCAATCGCAGCCACTCCGTAACGACCACCGTCGAAAGCCACCTCCCCATCGTCGACGAGCCAACCGGGGGCTTGGGCCGACGTTCCGGCACCGAGCTCCGTATCGGGCACCGTCAGTTCTCCCCGGTCAGCAGCGATGAGACCGGAAGTCATCTGGGCATCGGGCGTGCCCAGTGACACTCCGAAGCCAGACGCAGACGTGGCGAACAGCACGGTGACGGCAGCCACTGCGACCACGACCGGCCACATCCGGTGTGGTGAAGCGGCCGCAGTCTGGGTCTCGGCCTCGGTCTCGGTGACCCCCCACCAGAGAGTCCATAGCGTGTAGGCGGCTACGGCACCGAGGATGAGGGTCGGGCCGAGGAGGAGGGCTCCGAAGAGCCCCAACACGTAGCCGACACCGGTCACACCGATGACCATGAAGCCGAGAAGAGATGTCAGACGGTCGAGAAACACCAGATGACGATAGGAGCAGGGTCAGCCAGGGCCGGTCATCTCGCGGTGTTCACGCCGCAGTTCGTTGACCTCATCGCGGAGTCGCGCTGCGTACTCGAACCGCAACTCGGCGGCCGCCTCGTGCATCTCCTCCTCGAGCGATTGGATCAGTCGAGCGAGATCGTCTGCCGGCATGTCCAGAACCGGCCGCCGGGTTGCCTCCCTGCGGCGCCGTTCTGATGACGGAGCGGTGCTGGGTTGGATCAGCTCGAGGATGTCGGTCACCTTCTTCCGGATCGTCTGAGGATCGATGCCGTGTTCCTCGTTGTAGACAAGCTGGACCCGCCGCCGGCGGTTTGTCTCGTTGATGGCGTGCTGCATCGAATCGGTGACGACGTCGGCGTACATGACGACCTGTCCCTCGACGTTGCGCGCGGCCCGCCCGATCGTCTGGATGAGCGATGTGCCCGATCTGAGGAACCCCTCCTTGTCGGCATCGAGGATGGCGACGAGCGAGACCTCCGGGAGATCGAGGCCCTCGCGGAGCAGGTTCACCCCGATGAGCACGTCGTACTCGCCCGTTCGGAGATCACGAAGGATCTGGACCCTCTCCAACGTGTCGATCTCGGAGTGGAGATAGCGAGCACGCACACCCATCTCGAGCAGGTAGTCGGTGAGATCCTCGGACATCTTCTTCGTCAGGGTGGTCACCAGCACCCGCTGCTCCGCTTCCGCCCGCAACCTGACTTCTTCGACCAGATCGTCGATCTGGCCCTTGGTGGGACGGACGACGACCTCGGGGTCGACGAGACCAGTGGGGCGAATGATCTGCTCGACGACCTGGCCGGACATGCCCACCTCCCAGTCGCCGGGCGTCGCCGACAAGAAGACGGTCTTCCGGGCGCGGTCGAGCCACTCCTCGAACATGAGGGGGCGGTTGTCGAGTGCGGACGGCAACCGGAACCCGTGCTCGACGAGCACGTCCTTGCGGCTCCGGTCTCCGGCGTACTGGCCATGGATCTGGGGGACGGTGACGTGGCTCTCGTCGAGGATCATCAGGAACCCTTCGGGGAAGTAGTCGAGAAGGGTGAACGGGGGCTCACCCGCCTGACGTCCGTCGAGGTACCGCGAGTAGTTCTCGATGCCGGCGCAGTACCCGATCTCCTGGATCATCTCCAGGTCGTACGAGGTGCGCATCCGCAGTCGCTGCGCCTCGAGCAGCTTGCCCTCTCCCTCGAGCTGACGAAGCCGCTCGCCGAGCTCGTCCTCGATCCCCCGCATCGCCTGGTTCATCCGCTCCCTGGTGGCGACGTAGTGGGTGGCCGGGTAGATCCATAGCTCACCGTGCTCCCGGATCACCTCCCCGGTCACCGGGTTCATCTCGAGAACGCGTTCGACCTCGTCCCCGAAGTACTCCACCCGATACACCGACTCCTCGTATGCGGGAAACACCTCCAGCGTGTCGCCCTTGAGGCGGAACTTCCCCCGGGTGAGGTTGATCTCGTTTCTCTCGTACTGGATGTCGACGAGCCGACGGACGGCGGCCTCCAGCGGGAACTCGACTCCCGTGACGAGGCGGAGGAGCTGACCGCGGTACTGCTCCGGCGACCCGAGCCCGTAGATCGCCGAGACGGACGCCACGATGATGACGTCCTTCCTGGTGAGGAGGGCAGCCGTGGCGGCGTGACGGAGCCGATCGATCTCGTCGTTGACCGTCGACTCCTTCTCGATATAGGTGTCGCTGGCCGCCATGTAGGCCTCTGGCTGGTAGTAGTCGTAATAGCTGACGAAGTATTCGACCCGATTCTCCGGAAAGAACTGGCGGAACTCGTTGGCGAGCTGAGCGGCCAGCGCCTTGTTGGGCGCCAGCACCAGCGTCGGAAGCTGCACTTGTTCGATGGTCCACGCCATCGTGGCGGACTTCCCCGACCCCGTGATGCCCAGCAACGTCTGGAACCGTTCTCCCCGCGAGATCCCGGCGGCGAGGGCTGCGATGGCCTCTGGCTGGTCACCCGAAGGTTCGAAGTCCGAGTGCACGACGAACGGCACCGACCGTTCGTCGATGTGTGTGTCCTCGGCAACGCCGCCGGCGACGTATTCGAGATCGCTGAGATCGACCACATCTGTCATACCGTGCCCCTTCCGTTGCCACGCTACCGCCGGGGTGCGACAAGGAAGGTCGAGGCGCTGTCAGGGGTCGAGAGAGCGCCAGGCCTTGTCCACGGCCGCCGCAAGGTCGACGAGGTCGCCGTCGTTGGAGATCACATGATCGGCCGCCTCGAGCCACAGCTCTCTGGTTGGTTGGGCGGCCATGCGAGCCACGACGTCTTCGGATGCAGACCCACGGGCCAGCACTCGCTCCATCCGCGTGTCGGTATCGGCATCGACCACCCATACCGTCCAGCCGACGCCAAACCACTCCGGCATGAGCGGCAACTCGACGGCGACCGGCTCCCCTGGATGCCGAGCGGCCTCCTCGAGGATGCCCTCGCGGATCGCCGGATGGGTTATCGCCTCGAGCCGCCGAAGGTCGTCTGCGTCGACGAACACGATCGACGCGAGCCGGGCCCGGTCCACGACGCCGTCGACAACGACCTCGGGCCATCGTCCCTCGACCGCTTCCGCGACGGCCGGGTCGGTGAGGACCTCGTGTCCAATGCGGTCGGCATCGATCACCCACACTCCACGTTCGGCGAGCAACCGGCCGACGGTGCTCTTGCCAGAACCGATGCCACCGGCAACGACGATCCTGGGAGGTGAGGTGTCAGGTGTCATGGCTCGCCGACTGTACCCTTGCCGCAATGCGAAACAGCCAGTGGGAACTGCGCTTCGACTGGACACTCACCGTGCTGCACTGGGGCGCGTTGGCCATCGGCGTGCTGCTCTCTGCAGCCCAACTCGAGTCGACCGCACGGGTCACCGTCGCCGCCCTGATCGCCGGCGGATACGTCGTGGTGATGCAGGTCATGCCGAGGAGGATCCGGGCGACACGACCCCTCGGCGAGATCCTCGCCATCTCCGGGGTGGTGACCGGGGTCGTGGCGGTGGGCCTGACCGGTGGAGTGACCAGCCCGTATCTGCTGTTCCTGGCCGCTCCCGTGTTCTTCGCCTCGATCTTCTTCGGAACCCGGATCGGTCTGGAGACGGCGCTCCTCGCCGCCATCGGCCTCGCCATCGCGGCGTCCCTCGACGACCAGGACCTCGTCAGCGGCGAGTTCCTCCAGGCAGTTGCGTTCTACCTGCTCCTGGCCGTCACGTTCGCTCAGGCCCGCCGACTGCTCGTGGAACAACGGGCCCTCACCGAATCGCTGCGCGAGGCGACCGCCTTGACGGCGCGCCGCATGGAGCGGCTCTCCGCCGCCCACGGTCTCCTGGAGAGTCTTCAGGGTCTGGCTGACACCTCTGATCTCAACCCGGTGAGTGTTGGTGAAGCCGCACTTCGAGACCTCTCGCTGCTCGTGCCATTCCGGGGTGGCCGGGTGACGATGCATCGCGACGGGGAGCCGATGAGTGTGGCTCGTCGCGGCCTGGTGGGGACCGACGACGATGCCGAGCACTTCGCCATGTCCGTTGGTGGCGTCACGGTCGGAGAGCTCTACCTGTGGCCTGACGAGCCATTCGACCGTGAGATCGTTGCCGAAGCGCTCCGCCCGGTCGCTCTCGCCTTCGAGAACATCCGGCTCCTCCAGGAGATCGCTCATCGTGCGGTGAGGGAGGAACGGGTTCGCCTTGCTCGGGAGCTCCACGACGACCTGGGGCCCTCGGTGGCGTCGCTCGGCCTCGGGATCGACATGGCGATTCATCAGCACGAGCCCACACCGCGGCTCGCCCACCACCTCGAGACGTTGCGATCGTCGGCAACGCGGCTGGTCGAAGACATCCGCGCCACGGTCGCCGACCTTCGTCAGGAGGAAAGCCCCAGCATCGTCGAACACGCCACCCGTATCGCCGGCGAGGCCGGCGCCGAAGGCCCCTCGGTCATGGTCGACATCGACGAACGCCGGCCCCCGCGCCCGGCGGTCTCCTTCCAGATCCAGGCCATCCTCACGGAGGCCCTGCGCAACGTGTTCGATCATGCCGGGGCCAGCACCGTTGCCGTTGCGGGCGTCGTCGACTGGGACCAGGGCAAGATCGACGTGACCGACGATGGAACCGGCTTCGATCCTTCGGCCGTCGACGACGGGCACTTCGGCATCATCGGGATGCGAGAGAGGGCGGCCAAGATCGACGGCGTCGTCTCGGTGGCCAGCACCCCGGGTGGAGGGACAACAGTGAGCGTGCAATGGGGACCGACATGATCCGCGTTGTCATCGCAGACGACCACCGGATGCTGCTCGACGGGCTTGCCGAGGCGCTGGACGGGCTCCCGGACATCGAGGTCATCGGCACGGCCGAAACCGGCCGACACCTCCTCGAGACGCTCGAGAGGGTCACGCCCGACGTTCTCCTGGTCGATATCGAGATGCCACTCATGTCCGGGATCCAGGCATTGCGCAAACTGCCCACACCGATCCCCGCCGTGGTCGTGACGATGCACACCGGTGACGATGAGCGCTCCCGGGCTGCAGCTGCCGGGGCGGTCGGGTTTCTCTCGAAGTCGGCTCCCCTCCCCGACCTGGCCGCCGCCGTTCGCGCCGCCGCGGCCGGAGAGGTGTTCATGGACGGCGACCCGATCGTGCTCGGCAGGCATCGTGCCGCGGTCCTCGACGCCCAGGCCGAACAGCTCACGGCACGAGAGCGGGAACTACTCGCCCTCCTCGCGTCAGGGATCTCGGCGACGGACGATCTCGCCGATCGGATGTTCATCTCCCAGAAGACGGTCAAGAACCATCTCGCCAGCATCTACGAGAAGCTCGCCATCACCGATCGTGCTCAGGC
>JABDIW010000488.1 GCA_013003515.1 Acidimicrobiia bacterium | reverse complement strand
CCGATACTCGAAGACCGCGCGCTGGGCCTCGATGAGGTGCGTCAACTCCGACTCGGTCCACTCGCTGAACGGGTGATCGTCGACGAGCAACAGCATCGCGGCGAGCGCAGCTCCGCCTACGGCGGGTGGCGGGTTGGTGACGACGTCCCAGTCATCGATGGTGATACGGACCGGCTTGCGGGTGATCGCCTCGTACGCACCCAGGTCCTCCCGGGTGAGAAGTCCCCCACCCTTCTGGATCTCATCGGCGATGGCATGGCCGAGAGAACCGGTGTAGAGGGACTCGGGCCCCTCCCGAGCGATGGTCGACAGACTGTTGGCAAGCCCGGGGATGTGAGCCGTCTCCCCCACCTGGAGCGGGCGTCCGTCAGGATGGTGGATCGCCCGATAGCTCTCCTGTTGCCAACCGAAGATCATCTCATGGGAGTAGACGAGGTACTGACCAGACGCCGACGAGATCGGGAAGCCGGTCTCGGCGATGTCGACAGCGGGCCGCAGGATCTCCTCCCACGGCACCGCCCCATACCGTTGCGAAGCAGCCCCGAATCCGGCAAATGCACCGGGAGTCGCCACCGAGCCCGCTCCGACGACGGTGGTCATGCCGCCGCCGTAGTCGATGTGAACCTCCCGGCCGCCGAGGCCGAAGCGCTCCGGCTTGAGCCCACGTCCCGGCATCTCGGCGTACGCATCGATCACGACCGGGTCGCTGTCGGGGCCCCAGATCGTCAGATAGCCGGATCCGCCCGGGGCGATGATCCCCGGCTCGGTGCACATCGACACGATGGCAGCGCCGATGGCGGCGTCGACCGCATTCCCTCCGGCATCGGCGATGGCGGCGCCGGCATCTGCCGAAAGCTGAGAACCAGATGCAATGGAGACACGTGACATGTCCGGCGAGGCTAGTGATCCGAGCGACCCCGCCGATCAGGAAGTCTCGGAGTCCGGTTCTTCGGGGACTTCAACGTGATTGGCGACGATCTCGATCCGGCTCCGTTTCCCGCTCTCATTGGTCCAAAACCTTCGCTGCGTGGCGCCGGCCACCCAGACCCGGCGTCCAGGCGTCAGCTCCTCCGAGAGCAGTTCCTCGGCAGGATCCCAGACCGTGACCGGCAGCACGTCGACTCGTCGACGAGGCTCATCTGAACGGACGGTTATCAAGAGGCGAAGCAGGCGCGACCCACTCTGGAATGTCCGCAACTCCGGAAGCGTGGCGAGACGCCCCGAAACGACGACGAGGTTGAGGTCCATTGCATTCCTTTCTTGGGAAGTGCGGGACTCGGCGAACGTATGGCACGGGTGTGACAGATAGGCTCCGGCGGATGGAACGAGTCACCAAGCTTGCCGACGATCTGTACCAGATCGACGCGCTGATGTTCGATGACACCGAGCGCCTGGCCTGTTACCTGTTCGATGGTCCCGAGCGGGTCCTCATCGAGTGCGGTCCGTCAGTCACGCTGCACCATCTCACCGAGGTCCTCGACGCGGCCGGAGTGGACGACATCGCCACCATCGCCGTCACCCACATCCATCTCGACCACGCGGGTGGGGTCGGTCACCTGGCAGCCCGGTATCCGAACGCCACCATTGGAGTTCACGCCGCTGGTGCCCGACACCTGGTGTCACCGCAGCGTCTGTGGGACTCTGCCACCCGGGTCTATGGCGAAGAGGGCATGGCGACGATGTGGGGGCCGATGATGCCCGTTCCCGAGGATCGCCTGGTCATCCTCGATGAGTCCTCTCAGATCGATCTCGGTGGCGGCCGCTCGCTCGAGGTCATGGACACTCCCGGCCACGCCAAGCACCACGTCGTCTTCTTCGACGACGTCTCGGGCGGGATGTTCGTCGGCGACTCCGTCGGGATCGCGTTCCCCCACGGTCACATCGTCCAACCGGTGACTCCGCCGCCCGATCTCGATCCTCCGCTTGTCATCGCTCAGTTGCAGCGGATGGCCGCCCGGGGTCCGGAGTTCCTGGGATTCGCCCACTTCGGGCGCCACGACGACCCGCAACTGGCCCTCCAGGAGGCCGAGGTACGGATCGAGGAGTGGGTCGGGTTCGTCCGATCTCTTGACGCGGACCGGACCACGGCGGCTGATCGGCTCAGAGAGAAGGTCCTCGGGGGATATCGGGCCGACGGCGTCTCCGAAGAGGTGATCGCCGTCTACGACAAGAACACGTTCTGGCCGATGATGCCGGCGGGCATCTT
>JABDIW010000436.1 GCA_013003515.1 Acidimicrobiia bacterium | reverse complement strand
GGAATCACCATCCAGTCATCGGCCGAAGGTCGTCTCGAGGCCGCCGTCGACGTGATGAAGTCGAAACTGATCAAGCGCAACGTCTCGTTGAAGGTGCTCAGCGGTGGCGAGCCCGAGACCATCGGCGGGGCCAGGGTCAAGGCCGAGTTCGGCCTCAATCAAGGGATCGCTCAGGACGCGGCCAAAGAGCTGGTGAAGAAGATCAAGGACACCAAGATCAAGGTGCAGGCCGCCATCCAGGGCGACCAGCTGCGCATCTCCGGCAAGAAGCGAGACGACCTCCAGCAGATCATCGCCGAGCTCAGAGGCCTGGACTACAAGATCCCGCTGCAGTACGTGAACTTCCGCGACTAGGACTCGATCGGCTTCGTCCAGTCGTCGGCAACTGATCGCTGGGTGAACCCGGCAGCTGCATACAGCCCCTTCGAGGCTCGGTTGGACCCCTCGTGTGTCACCCAGGCGGTGGTCATGCCCTCGTCGGCCATGCGGTGGAGTCCGAGTCCCATGATCGCCTGGCCAAGACCGAGCCGGCGATGTGACGAGTCCACTCCGACTGGCTCGAACAGCCCGATCCCGTTGCGTCGGTCGAACCACACGATCGTGAAAGCGGCCAGCGTCCCATCCGGAGCCTCGATGACGATCTCACGGTCCGGGTCGTAGCCGGGCCACGACATCCTCTCGGCATACCCCTCGCCGGTCCAGGAGCTGGAGAACGCTCCGTTGTGCACGTCGGCGAGGAGTTCGGCATCCTCGGGCCCGTAGACCGTTCGCGCCTTGTACCCCGTCGGAAGGCGCACCTCGGGCAGCGGCTCGACCTGCCGGTGCGTCTCGATGTAGCTGTCCCCACCGATCCTGGTGAACCCTGCAGCCGACAGCGCTTCGATCCTGGCCGCGTCCTCGGCATAGCCATCGGCCGTGACGTGGTCCTTGTCGATGCCGTTTTCGGTGATGTAGGTCGCCGCAGCCTCGAAGCCCCACGTGACCAGCTCGGCGTTGAGTTCCGGCCGGCCCGGATGGACCTGGATCTCGAAGGCCGCGAAGTTGGGAGACACCATGACCCATCCGGCGATCCCGGCGTCGTCCTCCCAGATGCGAACCAGCTCGTTCGGATCGTGACGTCGGTAGAGGCTCTCCACCCGATGCACCGCGTCACCCGGGTGCATCAAACCGGCATGGCTGCCGGTGGCGAGGGCGTCGGACTGGAAGGCCTTGAGTGCCTCGAGGTCGGCCGGACCGGAGAAGGGGCGGTTGTCCATGCGTTGGACGCTATCGGATCGACCCCGCTTGCGAGCCGATCAAATCCGCGGTCGTTGCCCTACTCGGAGCTTCCGTCCAGCTGAGACCGGGCCGCGAACGGTGCTTTTGGCCCGCTTCACGGGGCGACACGAATGCCGATCGGCCCTAGATCGTCCTCATCTCCGCCCTGACACTGGTTGGTGGAGGGCACTGCGATTCGGAAGGGGATCTCATGGCTCGGCTAATCCTTGTTGGAGCGCTTCTTGCGGTCATGTTGGTGACTGCGCCGGCTCCCATCGCCGGCCAGGTGGCGGATCCGGCGGATCTGGAGTGGACTCGCACCGGCGGACCGCTCGGCGGCCTTGGATACGACGTGCGCATGCGTCCCGACGACCCGGACACGATGCTGGTGACCGACGCCGGGACCGGCATGTTCATGAGCACCGACGCCGGATCCACCTGGTTCCCTGTCAACGACGGGATCACGACCCGCACCGGCCCCACGGGCGACGCCATCCCCGTCTTCTGCACCAGCATCGACCCGGGTCACCCCGACATCGTGTGGGCGGGTACCCAGAACGTCCGTGGCATCTTCCGATCCGGAGACGGCGGCCACACATGGGAGCAACGCGACAACGGGGTCATCGAGAACGATGGCATCACGTTCCGTGGCTTCGCAGTCGATCCCAGGAATTCTGATGTCGTTTGGGCGGCCGCCGAGATCTCTTCCTGGGCAGGCGACCGGCCCGGCAGGATCGGCCGGGAGTTCGACATGACGGAAGGCGTGGTCTACAAGACGATCAACGGGGGCGCCGACTGGAGCCCCGTGTGGCGGGGCGACAACCTCGCCCGCTACATCTGGATCGATCCCACCGATACCGACACGGTGTACGTCTCCACCGGGATCTTCGATCGCGAGGCGATGAACTCGGATCACGGAACCCGCGTACCGGGAGGCGAGGGCGTCATCAAGACCATCGACGGCGGCGCCACGTGGAACTCCGCCAACGAGGGCCTTGGCAACCTCTACATAGGCAGCCTGTTCATGCACCCCGACGATCCGCAGGTCCTCCTCGCGGCCGCAGGCAACCAGACCTACGACGGGGGCGCCGGCGTGTACCTGACTGTCGACGGAGCCGAGACCTGGACACCGGTGCTCGTCGATCCGATCGACGAGGTCGAAGGCTTCCATTCGGTCGAGTTCGCGCTCAGCGATCCCGACATCGCCTATGCCGCATCGAGCGTCAGGGTCTACCGCAGTGCAGACGGAGGCCGCACGTGGACGTCCATGACACCGCCGGGTGTGACCTGGGGGGATCCGCCGATACGCGGGGGGTTCCCCATAGACATCCAGGTCGATCCGCGTGATCCGGATCGGCTCTTCATCAATGCCTATGGCGGGGGCAACTTCCTCAGCACGGACTCCGGACGAACGTGGACGGTGGCTAGCACGGGCTACACCGGGGCCCAGATTCGAGGCATCGAGGTCGATCCTGAGCACCCCGGCCGTGTGTGGGTGACCGGACGAAGCGGCATGTTCGCCTCGACCGATGGCGGCCACACCTGGACCGGTCAATCCCCGTTCGATCCATTGCCGACCTTCGAGGGAATGGCACTGGCGATCGCTCCCGATGGGTCGATGCTCGAGGCCGACAGTGCCGAGCGCGGTATCGCGTTCGGCGACGGCAAGGACTGGGACTACACCAATCTGTTCCTGCCAGACCGGCAAGCCGTCCGGGCGCTTGCGTTCGCACCCTCGGACCCGACAGTGGCCTATGCAGGAATCGGGGCCTACTTCACCCCGAGCTTCTTCGACGATTGGATGCCGGGGGCGGGCATCTACCGCAGCGATGACAGCGGCCGCACCTGGCGCCCGGCCAACGACGAGCTCATCGCCACAGCACACGTCTCGGGAGTCGCGGTTGATCCCGGCGACCCCGACCGCGTATTCGCGGCGACGGTCAACCAGGGTCTGGTCCGCTCGGAGGACGGCGGTGCGTCGTGGCGGACGGTGAGTAGCCGCGACGACATCGCGATATTCGCTGTGGCCGTCAACCCGAGCGATCCCGATCTCGTCTTCTCCGGATCCCGCGGCATGTTTCGCAGCACCGACGGC
>JABDIW010000397.1 GCA_013003515.1 Acidimicrobiia bacterium | reverse complement strand
GCGGTAGGAGCCGTCGGAGAGCTCGGAGACAGGGGAGAAGGAATCCCGGGTACGCAGCAGCGACTTGGGGGTCAAGACGATCAGCGGTTTGCGAGCGGGGTGCAGAGCCTGGTTCCGCAGCATGTGGAAGTACTGCGCCGTGGAAGCCGGCACCGCGACCCGGATGTTGTGCTCGGCGGCATTGGTGAGGAAGCGCTCGAGCCGGGCCGACGAGTGCTCGGGGCCCTGGCCCTCGAAGCCGTGGGGGAGAAGCAGAGTCAGCGAGCTGAGCTGGCCCCACTTGTCCTCGCCGGAGGTGAGGAATTGGTCGATGACCACCTGGGCGCCGTTGACGAAGTCGCCGAACTGGCCTTCCCACAGCACCAGGGTGTCGGGTGCCTCCACCGAATAGCCGTACTCGAATCCCATCGCGGCGAACTCGCTGAGAAGAGAGTCGATGACCCGGATGGAAGCCTGTTCGGGGTCGAGGTTCCTGAGCGGCGTCCATTCCTCCTCGGTGACATGGTCGACAAGGACGGCATGTCGATGGCTGAACGTCCCGCGCTGGGAGTCCTCGCCGGCGAGACGCACCGGGTGACCGTCCAGGACCAGCGATCCGAATGCGAGCGCCTCGGCAAGACCCCAGTCGACGACGCCATCGGCGAATTGCTGGTGCCGGTCGTCGAGCATCTTCTGCAGCTTGGGGTGGATGGTGAATCCCTCCGGGAAGGCCCGGAGCCGGGTCTCGATGTCGTTGAGTCGGTCTGTGCCGACCGCAGTGTTCGGTGAATCCCACACCGAAGGTCGCTCCGCCGGCGCAGCAACGGCCTGCTCCTTCTTGCTCTCTGCCAGCGCCTCGTCGAGCGCGAAGCGGAATGCCGTTCCGATCGCTTCGACCTCTTCTGCAGTCATGTCTTCGCGAGCGATGAGTCTGCCGGCGTACTGGTCTCGCACGGAGCCGAGACCCTGGATGATCCGGTACATCTGCGGCTGGGTGTAGGTGGGCTCGTCGCCCTCGTTGTGGCCGAGGCGGCGGTAACAGATGAGGTCGATGACGACGTCCTTGTGGAACGCCTGACGGAAGGCGAAGGCCATCTGTGCCACCCGCACGACGGCCTCGGGATCGTCGCTGTTGACATGGAAGATGGGCGCCTGGACGGCCTTGGCGATGTCAGTGGCGTAGAAGCTCGACCGGGCCTCCTTGGCAGCAGTGGTGAACCCGACCTGGTTGTTGATCACGATGTGGATCGTCCCGCCGGTGTAGTAGCCGGGCAGCTGGGACAGGTTGAGCGTCTCGGCGACGACGCCCTGACCGGAGAACGCGGCGTCACCGTGGATCAGAAGTGGCAGGACCATGTCGTCGGCGCTCTGATCGTGGCGGTCCTGCTTGGCGCGGACGATGCCTTCGAGCACCGGGTTGACCGCCTCGAGATGGCTGGGGTTTGCGGCGACCTGCACGTCGATGGCGTTGCCGGATGGAGCCACGTGTGTCCCTGAGGCTCCGAGGTGGTACTTCACGTCACCCGAGAACGACGGATCGACGTATTCGTCCTCTCCCGTGAACTCGCGGAAGATCTGGGCAAGTGGCTTGCCCACCACATTGGCCAGCACGTTGAGGCGGCCACGGTGCGCCATGCCGATGGCGACCTCTTGCATTGCGGCGTCGGCGGCCAGGTTGAGCAGCTCGTCGGACATGGGGATGAAGCTCTCCGCACCCTCCAGCGAGAATCGCTTGGCCCCGAGGAACTTGGTGTGGAGGAACCGCTCGAATGCCTGCGCCTGGGTGAGTTTCTCCAGGATGCGGGTCTTCACGGCGGTATCGGGCTCGAACGAGCGCCCTTCGGCGTGCTCCTGGATCCACCGTTTCTGGTCGGGCTCCTGGATGTGCATGTACTCGATGCCGATGGTGCGGCAGTACGCATCGCGAACGGTCCCGAGGATCTTTCCGAGCGTCATCTGGGACTTACCGGCGAGCCCTCCCGTGGCGAACTCGCGGTCGAGATCCCAGATCGTGAGCCCGTAGGTGATCGGGTCGAGCTCGGCGTGGATCGCCGGCGCCTCCTGGCGCAGCGGGTCGAGGTCGGCGATGAGGTGGCCGCGCACCCGGTACATGTTGATGAGCTGGAAGACCCGGGCCTGTTTCTCCGCCCACGGCCGGCTTCCCGGTGGCGGGTTGGTGTCGACCGCCCACCGTGCGGGTACATACGGGATGCCCATCGATTCGAAGATCTCGTCGTAGAAGCCCTCTTCGCCGAGCAGCAGCTGGTGGATCCTTTGCAGGAACAGGCCGCTCTCGGCGCCCTGAATCACCCTGTGGTCGTAGGTGGAGGTCATGGTGATGACCCGGCCGACTCCGGTCTGGGCCAGGACGCGTGGGTCGGCTGCCTGGTACTCGGGCGGATAGCCGATGGCGCCGACACCGACGATGGTGCCCTGGTCGGGCATGAGCCGCGGCACCGATTGGACCGTGCCGACGGTCCCGGGATTGGTGAGTGTGATCGTGGTCCCGGCGAAGTCGTCGGGAGTGATCTTCCCGCTGCGGGCTCTCTGGACAACGTCCTCGTACGCCGACCAGAAGCCGCGGAACGTCATCGTGTCCGCAGCCTTGATGTTGGGCACCAGGAGCGTGCGGGTGCCGTCCTTGCGCTGCATGTCGATGGCGAGCCCGAGGTTGACATTGGACGGCGTCACCAGGTGCGGGCTGCCGCCGACCTCGCGGTAGGAAGCGTTCATGGCCGGCCGGGCACCGACCGCCTTGACGACGGCCCACCCGATGATGTGGGTGAAGCTCACCTTGCCGCGCCCCTCGAAGCGGGACAGCTGGTTGTTGATGATCCGTCGATTGACTTCGAGGAGCTTCGACGGGAACGTTCTGATCGAGGTAGCCGTGGGGAGATCGCGGCTGGCCTCCATGCGCTCGACGATGATCTTGCCTGGCCCCCGGATCTCGGCCGAGTCAGATCCGTTGCCTGCTGCCGGTGCGGCTGCCTGCGGGTTCGGTGCAGATGCCGGTTGCGGCTGTGGCGGTGCAGCGGGTTGAGCCGGAGTGTCGCCCACCGGGGCAGGAGTGGTGGAAGCCACCGGAGCCTCACCGCCGGCGAAGTACGCCTGCCACTCGGCGCTGACCGACGCGGGGTCGTCGAGGAAACGACGATGCATCTGATCGACCAACCACGCGTTGGCCCCGAAGTCGTTGTCGTCGGTCGAACTCACCGCGGCATGCTACCGATTGGCCCATTGGCCGTGAGGCCAGATTCTTGGTGATTCTCGGTGGTCGGGCTGCTACACTTGGTGGTGGACAACAGGTCTTGGGTTGACCGGTGTCCAGCGTGCGCGTTCGACAGGGGGGTAGGACGCCATATGAGCCTGCGCACAACGGAAACCGGCGGGCGGTGGGAAAGCCGGCCAATTCTCGCCACGGTCGTGCGCGCCATCGTCTTCCTGGTGCCGATCGTGGCTGCCATCCTCGTGGGACTCGCCGTTTCTCGCCTTCTGTTCATGCCCCAGGGCCCGTTGCGCACCGTTGCGTGGTGGGCGATCCTCATCGGTGCGACGTTTGCCACCGTCTGGTTGGTCGAGCGCCTCGCCCGCAAGGCAATGCCGCTTGCACTCCTGCTCAACCTCTCGCTCGCCTTCCCGGATCGGGCGCCTTCGAGATTCCGGGTCGCACTTCGTTCCGGGTCGACTCGCCTGCTGCGGCGCCAGGTGTCCACGGCTCGAGATCACGGCGTTGACGACGATCCGACGCGGGCGAGTGAGTTCATCCTCTCCCTGTCGGCGGCCCTGGCCGGGCACGACCGGATAACCCGGGGTCACGCCGAGCGGACCCGGGCCTACGCAGATCTGATCGCCGAAGAGATGGGCCTTCCCGAGGACGAGCGAAACCTGCTGCGCTGGGCATCGCTGCTCCACGATGTCGGCAAGCTGACCATTGCCGCCGAGATCCTGAACCGACAGCGCAACCTGACTGCGGACGAGTGGGACGAGATTCGCCACCATCCCGCCGACGGCTTCGAACTGACCCGTCCGCTCCACGACTTCCTCGGGGACTATGCGATCGCCATCCTTCAGCACCACGAGCGGTGGGACGGCGAGGGCTATCCGGCCGGGATCGCCGGCGAGGACCTGACGCTGGGCGCCCGGGTCGTCACCGTTGCCGATGCGTACGACTCGATGACTGCGCTTCGCAGCTACCAGCGCCCGATCTCGGCGGCCGCAGCACGGCGTGAGCTTGCGAGTTGCGCAGGGACGCAGTTCGACCCAACGGTGGTGCGGGCCTTCCTCAACGTCGCACTGGGGAAGCTGCGATGGGTCATGGGCCCGCTGGCGTTTCTCGCCCAGCTCCCGGTTCTCGGGAACGCCTCCCGGGTGCCTTCTGGAGCCGTGGGTGTGACCGCATCCGGGTTTGCTCTCATGGGCATGCTCGCGCTGGGAGCGCTGCCGGTCGATGGCGATACCTCACCGCCGCCCGTCACGATCACTGTTGCCCCGGAAGGGTCGGGTCTCGATGCGTCCACCCTGGAGGTGACGGCAAGCCCGGCGAACGGCGTCGTCGAGGTTGACGCCGGTGACCTCGTCTTCACGCCAGATGACGCCGGAGACTCGGCGACCATCACCTACCGGGTCTGCACCCCCGCCGATGAGTGCATCGTCGAGGAGATCGAGATCTCTCCTGACGGGGACGCCACGACGGTCAGCTCTGACCGCGGGGTGAAGGTCGAAGCGGGAGACGGGATGCTCACTCTCACTTCACCGCCGCAGTCGGGCATCGTTGTCTTCGATACCGATGGTGACGCCTGGTACCTGCCAGACCCCGGGCACTTCGGCGAGGACGAGTTCGCGTTCGAGAGCTGCGGCGAGGGCTCGTGCACCGAGCTGATCGTCACCATCGGTACGGGAAGCATCGCTGCTCCGCCGATCCCCGTTGTCGTCGCATCGGCAGGTGCGGCCTCCACGACGACGACTTCGACGTCAACGACGACGACAGAACCGTCCTCGACGACGACTTCGACGTCCACGTCGACAACCACGGCGCCGACCACGACGACGACCCCGTCGACCACGACGTCGACCACCTCGACGACGACCACGTCCACCACGACGACGACCGCACCAACGACAACGACCACGACCACCACCACGACAGCACCAACCACAACCACGACAACCACGACAACCACGACGACGACGGTGCCGCCGAGCCCACCGGGGGCCACCGATGACACGGAAACAACCGACGAGGACATCTCGGTCACGATCGACGTGCTTGCCAACGACACCGGCACCCTCGACCCCACCACGCTTGCGGTGGCGAAGATGCCGCGCCACGGCACGGCCACGGTGTCGTCTGGCGAAATCATCTACACGCCCGAAGCCGACTGGTCGGGCAACGACGACTTCGACTACGACATATGCGACGGGCTCGGCAACTGTGACAAGGGCCGTGTCGATATCACGGTCGTGCCCGTCAACGACATTCCGGTCGCCGTCCCCGACACCGGCTCCGTGGGTGCCGACGAGTCGATCACGATCCACGTGGTCAGGAACGACACGGACGCAGACGGCGACGACCTCGAGATCGCGTCGCACGACACGGTGTCGGCTCGAGGCGGGACGGTCGACTGTACGTCAGACCAGTGCACCTACACGCCGCTTGAATCGGGGGTCGCCGACACCTTCACCTACACCGTGACCGACGGGTCGGCCGTGTCTGCGCCGGCGACGGTGACCATCGAGGTCGATGCGACAGGCGACGTTCAGGCCTGGTTCTTCGCCGGGCTCATCTGAGCCTCAGGCGACTCTCCACACTGCGCCCGATCGTGGTGGTACCGAGATCCTGGCGTGGTTCTCCCCGATGGTGACCGAGGCGGTACCCCACAGCAGCTCGAACTCGTCGGTGTCCTCGGTGAGGGGGAGGCTGGCCAGCTCGGTGTCCTCGCCGGCGTTCACCGCAACGAGGATCCGTTCCGAGGCATCGCCCCTGGCGAAGATCGACAACATGGGCCCGGATTGACCGTGGGGCGGGTGTACCCGCTCGATGACGGTCGAGCGCAGCGCCGGGTGGTCGCGACGCAGAGCGATCAGAGACTTGGTCGTCTCGTACAGATCGTGGTCCCACTCCGACTCGTCCCAGGGGAAGGCCTTGCGAGACCCCGGGTCGGTGCCCCCGTCGAGGCCGATCTCGTCGCCGTAGTAGATGGAGGGAGTCCCCGGGAACGTCATCAACAGCAACGTCGCCAGCTTCACCGATGTGGTGTCACCCGACGCGATCGAAAGGATCCGGGCCGTGTCGTGGGAACCGAGCAGGTTGAGGTTCGCGGCACGCGCCTCGGTGGAGTACATGTCGAGGAGTTGCTGGATGCGGTAGCCGTAGCCGTCAGCGTCGATGGGTGGGCTGATGTCGTACCACGGGTTGTCGAGCTGAGTGGACGCCGCGACCCGGGTTCCGACGGCGAATGCGATGGCTGCCGTCGTGAACTTGTAGTTCATGGTCGCGTCGAACCGGGTGCCGTCGTTGATGTAGTCGCCGGCGTCGGCCCAGATCTCTCCCACGATGTAGAGGTCCGGGTTGATGGCGCGAACCCGGTCGCGGAACTCCTCCCAGAACCCCTGAGTCTTGATCTCCTCGGGAACATCGAGACGCCACCCGTCGATGCCCTGATGAGCCCAGTACTCGGCAACCCGCATCAGGAACTCGCGGACCTCCGGATTGTCGGTATTGAACTTGGGGAGCGCTCGGATGCCCCACCAGGCGGCGTAGTTGGCGGGTTCGTCATCGTCGTACGGGTGGAGCGGGAAGGCGTCGATGTAGAACCAGTCACGCCAGGGGCTCGACTCACCGTTTTCCAGCAGGTCGTGGAACTGGAAGAAGCCGCGACTCGCATGATTGAACACGCCGTCGAGGACGACACGGATGCCGCGGTCGTGGCAGGCCTTGAGCAGCTGGCGGAACGCGTCGTTGCCACCGAGGAGTGGATCGACCTCGTAGTAGTCGTGTGTGTGATAGCGATGGTTGGAGCCCGACCGGAAGATGGGGTTCAAGTAGATGGCAGTGATCCCGAGGTCGACCAGGTGATCGAGACGTTCGGCGATACCGAGCAGATCGCCGCCCTTGTAGCCGTGGATCGTCGGTTCGGAGTCCCACGGCTCGAGGTTGGCGGGCTTGGCCAGCTCCTCGGATCGGGCGAACCGATCGGGGAAGATCTGATAGAAGACGGC
>JABDIW010000372.1 GCA_013003515.1 Acidimicrobiia bacterium | reverse complement strand
CCTGGTCCCGCTCTTCGTGGTGGTCGCGGTGGCCTCGATCGGTGCGTCGGGCGCCGTGTACCTGGGGCGGGTCAAGCGTCGCTACACCGTCGCCGAGTGACCGGGGCCAGGGCGTGAGCAACGTCCGTTGGCCGCTGGCGATCTCCGTGGCCAAGCGATTCGCAGGCAGCTACCCGCTGGCCGGCACCTATCACGAGACCCGCTTCGCCCGTCAGGCTCCCGAACTGGTCGCCCGAGCCGGCGAGATGGTCGAGGCCGAAACCGGCCTGCGTGGTCCCGGTCAGCCAGACGTGGCCGTCGTCAGTCGCGAGGAATGGATCGAGGCCAACCTCGCTTCGATGGCCGTTCTCGCCGAACCGCTCGAGGAGCGCCTCGAATCCCAATCCGGATTCGGGCCCCGCATCGCCGGCAGTGTGATGGGTGCCGAGATCGGAGCCGTCATGGGGTTCCTCGCCAAGCGGGTGCTCGGTCAGTACGAACTGGTTCTTCCCTCTGAGGAGCGTGGTTTCGGCGACACGGTGATGTTCGTTGGAGCGAACGTGCTGTGGATGGAGCGCCAGTTCGAATTCCGACCAGACGAGTTCAGGTTCTGGGTTGCACTTCACGAGTGCACGCACCGTCTCCAGTTCGTCGGGGTTCCCTGGCTTCGCGACTACTTCATGTCCCTGGTGAAGGATCTCGTCGGGTCCACTCAACCCGAGCCGGGGAGGGTTCGCCGGATCACATCGGAGGCTCGCGCCGCCGCGGCCGAGGGACGCCCGATCGTGGATGAGCGTGGTCTCTTCGGGTTGTTTGCCACGCCTGATCAGGTAGCCGTC
Source organism: Acidimicrobiia bacterium (assembly GCA_013003515.1). Taxonomy (GTDB): domain Bacteria; phylum Actinomycetota; class Acidimicrobiia; order Spongiisociales; family UBA5794; genus JABDIW01. The sequence goes on along the minus strand of JABDIW010000372.1, from coordinate 648 downwards.
GTCGACCGGGTCCAGGCTCTGATGTCGTTGCTGGAGGGTCACGGCCATGTCGTCATGGATCGGATCGGTGCCCGGGAGCTGGTCGGACAGGCAAGGATGTCGGCGATGCTCAAGGCCCGGCGCCAGGACCCCCGAACCGCCGGGTTGTTCCGACTCATCGGCCTCGAGATGAAGATGCGCCAGTACGACCTCGGCGCCAGGTTCATCGACGGTGTCGAGGAGCTCGCAGGGTGGGAGGCGGTGTCCCACGCCTGGACATCGCCCGATCATCTACCGACCTTGGCGGAGATCGAGGATCCCCGCGCATGGCTGACTCGCGTCGCCTGAACCGCATTCGCGACGAGGCGCGGCGGATCTTTCCGATCGGCCCCGCCCTCATTGCGTTGAGCGGGGGAGCGGACTCTGCCGTCGCCGCCTGGGTGGCAGTCGAGCTGGGTCATCCCGTCCGGGCGATTCACATCCACCACGGCTTGCCCGATTCGAGCGCGATGGAGCTGGCGGCCAAGGCAGTGGCTGCCGAGCTCGGGATCGATCTCGAGGTCGTCAACGTCGAGGTGCCCGATGGTCCTTCACCGGAGGCGCAGGCACGTGCCGTGCGTCGGGCTGCGATCGAAGCCTCCGCTGCGGAGTCGGAGTGGCTCGTCACCG
>JABDIW010000365.1 GCA_013003515.1 Acidimicrobiia bacterium | reverse complement strand
GTGGTGAGGGTGCACCCGATGCCCATGCCTCGCGCCGCCAGCATCATGTTCCACACAGCCGGGTAGATGGACGAGCCGTCCGCGTCGTTGCGGTGGTAGGCGAAGACGATGAGCGGCACACTGCCGAAGTTGGCGGCCAGCCAGTCGGCCGACGTCATGATCCGCTCCGTCTGACGGTCGCCGCGCTCCTGAGCCGCCTCCCGCATGCCCTTGTATACCGTGGCATTCAAGGTCGACCACGCGTCGCCATACAGCGGACCCAACGCAGCCCTCGTGTCCGGGTCGGTGACTGCGACGAATCGCCAGTTCTGTGTGTTGCCCGCCGAAGGCGCCCGCACCGCGGCGTCCAGCATCCGCTGCACCGATTCGGTCGGGATCGGGTCGGGCGAGACTCGTCGCATCGCCCGCGTCGTATAGAGAGCTTCGTACAGGTCCATCCGGCGAGAGTACCGACTCAACCGACGATCGCGTCGAGGACCCCGGCGCCAACGAAATTGGCAACCACCCAGCCGAGACTCCACCCGAGGTAGCGAGGAGTCCAGCGTTGCCAGGTCCGCGACGTCTGACCCAGCCGCCATCCGAGGAGATACCACAGCGGGAACGAGGTCAGGATGGCGACGGCGATGGCTGTGAAGCGATCGACGTCGACGAAGGGGATCCGAAACAACCACGCCGTTGGGGCGGCGATGACGAACAGGAAGGGCCCGAGGATGCTTCCGGCGAGGTCTCCGATCTCGCCGGTGTCCCGAAAGCCGGGCTGCATGGCGACGATCACGAGAACGGTGGGGATTGCCAGACCGGCGATCCCGCCGAGCCGGAGCACACTGCTACGTCGGCCTTCTCGGTACCCGGGTTCCACGTGCTGCAGGGTACGCCGGGCACGGAAGGATCAGCGACTACCGGTAGCCTCTTCCAGCCAGTGGCCGGCGACATGAGGAGGAGCCGTGGGCGAGTACATCGAGAAGGGTGCCATCAAGGTCATCGAGATCATCGGAATCTCCGATGAGAGCTTCGAGGACGCCGTCGCTCAGGCCGTGGGGAAGGCAGCCGAGACCATCAAGGGCATCACCGGTGTCGAGGTGATGCGGCAATCGGCCAAAGTGGTCGACGGCAAGATCAGCCAGTACCGCGCCGACGTGAAGCTGGCCTTCACCGTCAAATGACAGCGACGGGTGAGGCGGCCCTCGCCTCACCCGTCTCCACAGCGCCCTGAGACCTCCCCCGAAGCAACCCGGTCAACCGGGTCGATGCTCCTCGTGGAGATCCCGGGCATGGGCCTCGACCAGC
>JABDIW010000359.1 GCA_013003515.1 Acidimicrobiia bacterium | reverse complement strand
GAGACCCCCCGGCCCGGCTTCGAGGACGAAGCCGAAGTCGATCGACCGATCGTGCTCGTCCACCACGACGACGACGTCGGCCGAATGCGTGACCGAGTCACCGTTCGAGTCGATGAGGGGGTCGCCTGCGGCCGCCGGGCTCGCAACGAAGCCATCGAGGGTCCCCCCAGGATCGAACTCCGAGGGAGCGACCCGCACGGTGTAGGACCCTGGTTCGAGACGGTCGAAGGTGTAGGCGCCCGTCCCATCGGTGTTGGTCGCGTCGATCACATCTCCGCCGTCGAGGAGCTCCATGGCAACGTCTGCGAGACCGGGCTCTCCGGCCGTCTGGAGTCCGTCACCGTCGATGTCCCACCACACCCGATCTCCGACGAGAGCATCGGGCGGTGCCTCGACGGTGCTCGATACCGAATCGGATGCCTCATCCACCTCGATCTCGGGGAGCGGTCCGGTTCCGTCCGGATCGAAGAACGCAGTCGCCACTGCCGTGGCCACGGCGTCGATCGATGGTGCGGTGGCCGTGAACCCGATGGACACCGAGGTTGAGTCCGTAGACAAGGCCCCGAGGTCCGGCCACCACAGCGACCCATCGTCGCTGGGATCGATGGGACCTGGTGACGCCGACCCGAGCGAGAGGTTGGCGTAGTCGAGCTCGAGGGCGATCCGGGTGGCTGTCGTCGTACCGATGTTGGCGATCGCAACCTCCACGGCCAGCGGATCACCGGCCGTCACGATCCCCGCGGGAACAGATGCCAACTCGATGCCGAGGTCGATATCGATGGAGCGGGTGAAGCCGAAGTCGATGTCGGTGAGGACGGATTCATCAACCGACACCAGAACCCCTCCCGGCACCCCGTCGCTGTCTCCGGCTCCGTCTCCGACGCCGGGCGGGCTGGGCGTGAAGCCATCGAGGTTTCCGCCGAGGAACTCACTTGCGGCCACGTCCACCCTGTAGTCGCCGGCGCCAAGCCCCGACACCAGGTAGCCGCCGTCGATGTCGGTGGTGTCCGTTGCCACAACATCTCCGGTCGGTGTCGAGATCGTCACAGTGACTCCGGGGATCCCCGGCTCCGCCGGGTCTTGCCGGCCGTCACCATCGATGTCCCACCACACCACGTCTCCTATGCCGCCACCGGCGGAACACAGGGCGGTTGCCAGGTCCGTCATCAGCGACGGCATCGCAGCGGCCGTCAACAAGGCATGGTCGGCATCCGCCACGGCCTCGGGTGGATGGCTCAACGGTCCCGACACCAGATCGACGGGCGCCGTCCCGAACCCGACGCCAAACACGCGGGTCCCACCGCCCTTCAAGAGATTGGCTTCATCGACAGCAAAGGAGATCGCCTCGCTGCGGTCCCTGGTGTAGGTGGATCGTGAAGTTCCGGCGACGATGGGCGACGTGCCCGACAGCAGGATCACGATGTCCGATGACGGCGGTACTGCGGCCAACATGCCATGCCAGTTCGACGGATAGAGCGCGTAGTAGGTATTGATGGCCGGGTCGAAGGTCGAGGTGATGGTCGTGGCGGTGACCTCGGTCATGGGAACGGCCACGGTTCCCATCGACGCTCCGTACACCAGGGCGAGACGAGAGCCTGAGTCTTCCAGCCCCTCTGCGAGGGCCCTCATCGCATCCTGAACATCGGCCCGGTCGTACCGCATCGTCGCCGACGAGTCGACGAGCAGAGCAACATCGAGCGGGCAACCATGCCCGACCGTCGGATTGTCGACCGGTGGGGCCACGTCCGCTCCTGCGGGCACGGCAACGAGAACGGACGCAACCATCGCAACAATGGCTGTCCGCAACCGACGCTGGCCTCGACGGTCCCCCATGACTGTCCCCTCATTCACCCGCCGGGCGTGACACCGCGCCCGGACCCGCCCATATCAGGGCGTGCCCACCCAGCGTAGACCTGGGTTGGGGGGCGGAAAAGGCCCCGCTCCCCATGTAGCCCAAAGGGGGCTACCGAGTGATGGTTCATAGGTCACGCATGGCACGAATATCACGCGATGGGGGCCAAGCCTCGACTTCGAGTCGAGGTCGAGGCCGGCGACACCGGTACCATCGGCGAGTGCTCACCGACGGCCGCTCGGCCCTCTTTGCCCGGCTCATCGACTACGCGGGGATCTTCCCCCCGGCGACACTGTCGATGGACGCCGCCGTCGACGAGTACCGCCAGATCCGGACCGGGCCTCGGGCCGAGATGGTGGGGCGCTTCGTGTGCTCCACCTCGCGCCTTCTCGACCTCGCCACTGCGCTCACCCGGACGATGCGATCCGGCGAAGACCCTTGGCCCCTGTGCGTCGTCTTCGACCAGCCGCCGTCGACGGCCGCCTCCACCGCCCAGGCCTTCGCCGCCGAGATGTCCGGTGCTGCGACCGTCGAACTGGTCGAGGCCCGCATTGCGGTCGATGAGGCCACTGCCGCTCCGGTCACCGTCAACCGGCTCGTCGACGCCTGCGGAGCGGTAGGCCCCACCGCGTCGGTGTTCATCGAGCTCCCGTTCACCGACGCCACCGTTCAGTCGATCGGCGCTCTCGACGTGATCCTGGCGGCAAACCGCGAACGGCCCCGCACCGTCGGCGCCAAGATCCGCTGCGGTCCAACCGTCAGCGCGATTCCCTCGGTCGAGGTGGTGGCTTCCGTCATCGAGTGGTCGGCACGCACCCGGGTTCCGCTCAAGGCCACCGCTGGGCTCCATCACCCGGTCCGAACGTTCAACCGCGATCTCGGTGTGCATGAGCACGGCTTCCTCAACCTGCTCGCCGCCCTGGCGCTTGCCGAGGAACACGGCCTCGACGCCGAGCGCA
>JABDIW010000357.1 GCA_013003515.1 Acidimicrobiia bacterium | reverse complement strand
GGTAGTGGGTTCCATGGCAAGAAACGTACCGCCATCCCGGCGGCTACCTGGCCAGGAGGTTCACCACAAGAGAACCGGAAAGCACATGACCGCCGTTTGGCCCTAGCCATCGAGCCAATCCGTGTTCGACGATGTCACCAGACCGCCGCTGAGGAATGCGGCTCCCGTTCCTCCTCCTCACTTTTGGGGGAGGAACGGGTTTCGTCTCGTCTCCTCCCTACCCGAGTGGCGTGCCGACGTACTTGGATTCGAGGTACTCGAGCAGCCCGGCGTGCGCGCCTTCTCGCCCCAGCCCCGACTGCTTCACTCCACCGAACGGTGCCGCAGGGTCCGACACCAGCCCCCGGTTGACGGCGACCATGCCGGCCTCGAGCCGCTCGGCAACGGCCATGGCTTTCGAGGAGTCACCCGAGTAGACGTACGAGATGAGCCCCATCTCGGTGTCGTTGGCCTGGTCGATGACGGTGTCTAGATCGTCGAACGACACAACGGGAGCAACCGGGCCAAAGATCTCGTGTCCGAGGATCAATGCCGAAGGGTCGACGTTGGCGAGAACCGTCGGCTCGTAGAAGTAGCCCTTGCGGTCCGGGGCCTTGCCTCCGACGAGGACGGATCCTGCCGCTGCTCCAACCGTGGCATCGACGAGCTCGGCGACCTTGGCTTGGGTTGACTGGTTGATGAGGGGCCCCACATCGACTCCGGCGTCGAGGCCGGAACCGACCTCGAGTGCGGCCATGGCTTCGGACATCTTCCGGGAGAATTCGTCGGCGATGGGCGCCTCCACATAGAAGCGATTCGCTGCCGTGCATGCCTCACCGGCATTGCGCATCTTGGCGAGCATCGCTCCCTCCACCGCGGCGTCGACGTCGGCATCGGCGAAGACGAGGAACGGGGCGTTGCCGCCCAGTTCCATCGACGTGCGGAGCACCCGGTCGGCGGCCTTCGCCAGCAGGATTCTGCCGACCTCGGTGGATCCGGTGAACGAGAGCTTGCGGACGTGGTCGTCTTCGAGAAGTGCATTGACGACACTCGACGAGCGATGGGCGGGCACGACGTTGACCACGCCAGGCGGCACTCCGGCTTCTTCGAGCAGGTCGGCGAGGGCAAGAGCTACGAGCGGTGTGTCGGAAGCCGGTTTGAGAACAACGGTGCACCCGGCGGCGAGCGCCGGCCCGATCTTGCGGGTCCCCATGGACAACGGGAAGTTCCATGGAGTCACCAGAACGGAGACCCCGACCGGTTGATACAACACGGTGATCCGCTTGTCTCCGCCTGGCGAGGTGTACACGTCTCCGACGATGCGGACGGCCTCTTCGGAGAACCAGCGGAAGAACTCGGCTGCGTAGGCGACTTCGCCTCGGGAGTCGGTGAGGGTCTTGCCGTTCTCGAGCGTGATCAACTCTGCGAACTGCTCCGATCGCTCGATCATCAAGTCGAAGGCGCGCCGGAGGATCTCGCTGCGGGCACGGGGAGCCGTAGCCGCCCACTCCTCTGCCGCTTCTGCGGCGGCCGCTGCTGCCGCGTGGGCGTCGTCGACAGAACCGGAAGCCACTGTCGCGATCACGGCCTCCGTCGCCGGGTTCCGCACTTCGATGACCGCGCCATCGGAGCTCGGCAGCCACTCTCCACCGATGTACAGACCGGTCCTTCCGTTCTCGACGAGATGTTTCAGCAGGCTCATATCGCTCCCTTCAAACCGTCGATCGATGCTACGTCCCTGTCCATCAGCCGGTGCCGTCCGGATACAGGAACCGCAACGGCACCAACTTGAAATCGAGTGAGATGAACCCGCCCTCATCCCGGTAGTGGGTCAGAAGCAGACGGTCGTCGTCGACAGTCACGCTCGTGTAGGCGAATTCGGCGTCCCATCCGGCGGCGATGGGGATCGGCTCGGACCATGAGGCACCGTTGTCAGGCGAGATCCGAGCAAGCAGCGGTGTCCGCGGTTGCTGCGGGTCCAAGTCGGCGCGATAGGGGTTGTAGAAGACAACAAGGTCGTCGGTTTCCGGGATGCGACTGATGCTGGAGGGTGCCTCAGGTGCCTCCAGGGTCCATGGCGATGCGACGTCCCATGTGTCGCCCCGGTCAGCCGAGATCGAGTGCCAGACCGTTCCCGTCTGGGTGCGAATGATCATCAACACCCGCCCGTCGCCGAGCTCGACCAGACCAGGCTCCATCGCTCCCCGCTGCGGTGCCTCGATCAGGGTCGGGGAAGGAGACCAGGTACGCCCATCGTCGTCCGAGAGGTAGACGGTGCTCTGGAAGGTGACGCCATCGCTGCGAACCGCGAACGGAGCGAGCAGACGGCCATCCGAGAGTTGAATGACCCGCGCGTTGTTCATCACGAAGTAGCCGGCGTCGGTGTTCACCGCGGTCGAATCCGACCACGTCTCACCGTCGTCAAGGGACCGTCGGAGGTAATAGCGAAGATCCTCCGAGCTGTTCTTGACGCCATAGAAGAACAACAGGTCACCTGACATGGACCGCACCAGCGTTGCCGACGTGACGTTCTGGGCTCCGGTGTTCGCCTGCAGGACAGAGGGGTCAGACCACGTCCTCCCGTCATCGACTGATCGGGAAGCAACGATCTCGGCTGCCCCCGTGTCGCGCCGGTCACCGACGAAACGAGTCCATGCCGCCAGCAACGATCCGTCGAGGAGCCTCACGACGTCGCCCTCGGAGTGCCGACGGAATTCCTCAGTGCCCTCGGCGATCGTCACGATGACCGGTGACTCAGGGCTCATCGAGCAGCCCGACACGGTCAGCGGCAACACGGCCGGGAACAGCAGGCACACGACCCGGGCCCACTTCCTCGACGGCTTCTCGGATCGACGCACCGCGACCCCGCTCCTTTGCTCGACCCGCCACCCTACAAGCGGCCCATCGGTGCTCAGAGCTCGACAACCGGAATGCCCCATCTACCCGCGAGGGCATGAAGCTCGGCGGCGACATCGCCGTAGGCGATGCCGTAGTGGTGCTCGAGCCCCTGCCTCATGATCGTGTCGAGCACATCGCGCACCGGACGATCGAACTCGACGACCCCCGCTGTCCCTGAGAAGGCCAGCGGCTCCCGCAGCATCGTCCCTCCGCCGACGACCAGTCGGGGGGCGCCCCC
>JABDIW010000344.1 GCA_013003515.1 Acidimicrobiia bacterium | reverse complement strand
ATTGGCGTCGCCAACGTCATGGTCATCGCCGTGATCGAAAGGCGAGGTGAGATCGGCCTACGCAGATCTCTCGGCGCAACCCGGGCCCACATCCGCCGCCAGTTCCTCACCGAAGCCGTCATCCTCTCGGTCCTCGGCGGAATCGGCGGCGTCATCGTGGGAGTCAGCGCAACCTACATCTACGCAACGAGCCAGGGATGGCGAGTCATCATCCCCCAGGAAGCGGCACTGGGCGGGTTCCTCGGCGCCATCGCCATCGGCGCCATCGCCGGCCTCTACCCCGCCATGCGAGCGGCCAAGCTCGCCCCAACCGAAGCCCTCCGGTCATGACCGCCCGCGTTGCTGTCCGACGCATCGTTGCGAGCGTGGCGTCACGAGTACGAGGATCGAAGCCAGGGCAGCCTCAGGGCCGGCGTGGGCACGGCGACGTCGAAATGACCGTCATTGGCCCGGAGCACGACCCACGAAGCGACGTCCCCGAAACGGAAGCCGGAAAGATCGCCGGCATCTTCGCCGACGCCATCGAGAGTGGCGACCTGAAGGAGCTCAGCGACCTTCTGGCTGCCGAGATCGTGTACCTCGTGCCCGGTCGGAGTGAGGCGGCAGGCCTGCACTGCGGGCGTGACACCGTCACCGAGGCACTCGCACAAGAGGTCGGCGCCGACACGGTCGTTTCGGTCGTTGAGGTCACCGAGCTGCTCGCCGCAGGCAACCGGGCGGTCGTCATCGTCCGATTCGCCGGCACGGTCAACGGCGACTCCTTCGACTACGAAACAGTGTTCCACCTCCGAACCCTCGACGGAGTCGTCGTCGCCATCACCGAGTACAGCGGCGACCAACACAGCGCCGACCACGTGGCCCGCCGTGCAAGCATGGCTCGTGAGTCGTGACTCCTCCTGTGGAATCTGAACAGTGACTGATGGCATGGTTTGAGATCCCCAGCAAACCGACAGCGTTCCCCCAAGCTGTTCCCAGGGTCGGGCCCGATACTGGGTCCATGCCACACCAATCCCGCTCAGCATCGCGGCGCACCCGCTGCATCATCGCGCTTGCCAGCTCCGCACTGCTGCTGATGACAGCATGCAGCAGCGACGCATCTGACGAAGCTGCACCTGTCACCGACACCGCGCCGACGACCGAGGCCGCTGGCGAACCACCGGTCGAGCCCGCAGCGACCGATCCCCAGCTCGAGCCGGCACCGAACGAGGCGATGCCGTGCGACGCCGAGCCGGTAGTGCTCACGACCGAAAGTGGCGTCGACTACGTCCGCACTCCCGACGCCTGCTTCGAGGATCTGCCTGGTTGGTCCTACGAGCCGCTGTACGTCGAGATCGACGGTCTCCGTCAGGCCTATGTCGAGGAGGGACCGGCCGACGGTGAGGTGGTGCTCTTGTTGCACGGGCAGCCCTCGTGGTCCTACCTGTATCGCGACATGATCCCCGTGCTGGCTGACGCCGGCTACCGGGTCATCGCCATGGACCACCTGGGCATGGGCCGATCCGACAAGCCGACCGAGCTCGACTCCTACTCGTACCTTGGGCACAACGACCGGCTCGAGACCTTCATCGACGAGATCGGGCTGACCGACATCAATGTGTTCGTGCAGGACTGGGGCAGCCTCATCGGGCTCAACGTGGCCGGCACCAACCCCGAGTTGTTTGCGACGATTGCGGTGGGCGACGGCAATCTGGTGCCGGTTCCTGACGGTGTCGAGCTGTTCCCACCGGTCGAGAACCCGGACGAGGTGGTCGACATCGCTTCGCCGTTCACCGACATCCCGGCCCAACAGATCCCCTTCTACGACGGCTGCGAGCTGCTGCTCGGGCCCGGGGACGGCTACTTCGGCGACTGGATGACCTACGCCATGACAGCTGAGTCGTTCGAGGCTTCCGAGGTGGTCGAGGCCATGACCTGGTTCGACCTCACCCCGGCCGAGGAGGCGGCCTACGATGCACCCTTCCCGAGCCGGGAGTACATGGCCGGACCACGATCCTTCCCGTCGCTCGCCAACCAACTCGGTGGGAACACCGCCGAGGGATGGGCCGGGCTCACCACCTACGAGAAACCCTTCCTTACGCTGTGGGCGGCAAACGACCCGGGCCAACTCGGCTCGTGCGAAGCACAGCAGCGGCTGATCGACAACGTGCCGGGGGCCGAGGGCCAGCCCCACGACCGCCTCGCCGAGGCCAGCCACTTCCTCCAAGACGACCAGGGCACCGAGATCGCCACCCGTCTCGTCGACTGGTACGCCACCCTCGACACAGCCGGCGACGACACCGCCACTGGGATTGAGACCGCAGCCGGGGAAGAACGCGTCGGCTACGAGCTCCTCGAACGCATGGACGACGGCACGCTTCGCGCCTGGATCTCGGCCGACCCCATGACCCTCGAGCAGTTCGAGGCAATCGAGATCCCCGACAACTGGATCAAGAACCAGCCGCGCGAGTCGTCGGTCGACGGCGGCGTGTTCGACGCCTCACCCGGTGCTGACGAGGTCGTGTACGAGGAGCAATTCGGGTTCCGCTGGTTCCACTCGGCGACCGTCGTCGAGATCGGCGTGCCCGTCGACGACGAAGGCCTGCTCTCGGGCGCGTTCGTCGAGAAGGACCACGAGATCAGCTACGAGCCCGGCTCCACCGTGATCGCCCTGGTCTCCCCCGATGGTGACACCTACGTGCGGATCGGACGCGACGCCGGGCGAGCGACCGACGAAGTAACGCTGCCGACCGGGTGGGAGATCGTCGAGATCGACGTGCCCGGCGGCTACACCACGATGCTGCCGGTGCCGACTCTCGTCATCCGAACCGACAACCAGGACTCGTACCAGGGCCCGGTGAGCGGGCTGTGACGTGGTGGCCGGTATCACAACTACGACTGCGATGGTGAGCCTCGTGCCGCCGAGCTGCAAGCATCCGAGGGCCCCGCGTCTTGTTCGAGCCGGTGGCGATCGCAAGAGCCGCCGGCGACCGTCGGCTGCAGCGTTAACGACCTGCTGCGTGTACTCACGAGTGTGTCGGAGGGG
>JABDIW010000326.1 GCA_013003515.1 Acidimicrobiia bacterium | reverse complement strand
GACCCAGTCACGGTGCGTGTCACCGGTGAAGCCGTGGTGTAACACCACCGGCGTTGTCTCGAGTCCGCCCGGCCATCGCCAATAGGCGATCTCGACACCGTCGTCGGTCTCGAAGCCGCCACCGGCGATTCCAGTCCTCCGGGGTTCTCCCGCTGTCATGGGAGGAAGCTATCGCGTCGACCGTGGGGGATGGACCGCAATCTCCCTGGTCTGCCATACAATCCGACCAATGAACAGCCTCGTCGTCACGGGCGGCGTCCCTCTCGATGGAACCGTGCAGGTCCTCGGCGCCAAGAACGCCGTGCTCAAGCACATGGTCGCTGCACTGCTCGCCCCCGGAACCCATCGCATCACCAATGTCCCCAGAATCCTGGACGTCGAGATCATGGGCAAGGTGCTCGAGCACGTCGGTGCGACCTGCGCCTTCGACGGCGACTCGATCGAGATCGACGTTCCCATCGACCCCAACCCCGAAGCCCCACTCGAGCTGGTGCGTCAGATGCGAGCGTCGATCCTGGTCCTCGGAGCATTGCTGGCGCGGTGCGGCGAGGCCCGCGTGGCACTCCCCGGTGGTGACGACTTCGGGTCGCGGCCCATCGACATGCATCTCGATGGCCTTCGCGACATGGGCGCCACGTTCGAGTTGTCGCACGGTGTGCTCGTCGGCTCCGCTCCCGACGGGCTGCGGGGTGCCGACATCTACCTCGAGTTCCCGTCTGTGGGTGCGACGGAGAACCTGCTTCTCGCCGGGGTCCTCGCCCACGGAGTCACCAACATCGGGAACGCGGCTCGTGAGCCCGAGATCGCAGACCTCGCCGCCTACCTGAATCAGATGGGCGCCAAGGTCGAGGGGGCCGGCACCTCCACGATCACGGTCCGCGGCGTTTCCGGTCTCACAGCCGCCGACCATCGCACCGTGCCCGACAGGCTCGAGGCCGGCACGTACGCGCTGGCGGGCGCCATCACCGGCGGCCGGGTGCGTGTCGAGCACTGTCGGCCCGAGCATCTGCGTATGGAGCTCCAGAAGATGGCGGCCGCCGGGTGTCAGGTCGAGGTCGGGGAGTCGTGGCTGGAGGTCACGGGTCCCGATCGTCCCGTCCCGGTGGATTTCGCAACGCTGCCCTACCCGGGTTTCCACACGGACATGCACCCGCAGATGGTTGCGTTCCTGTCGGTCGCCGAGGGCACGTCGATCATGACCGAGAACATCTACGCAGCGAGATTCCGGTACATCGGCGAGTTGAGCCGGATGGGTGCAGACATCACTGCCGATGGTCAGCACGTGGTCGTTCGCGGCGTCCCCACTCTGTCGGGCGCCGAGGTCGACGGCTGCGACATCCGTGCCGGCGCAGCTCTCGTGTTGGCGGGGCTGCGCGCTCGTGGGTCGACCAGGGTCACCGAGGCCCACCACATCGCTCGGGGATACTCGGGGTTCGTGCCGAAGCTGCAGAGCCTCGGTGCTCAGATCGACATCGACGCCTGACGGTCTGCACGACCGTCACCACGTATCGCGAGGTTGGGGGACAATGGCGTCGATGGTTCGCCAACTCTTCATCGCTTTCCTCGCCGGGGTCTTCCTCATGGCACCCGCCGTCGCCGGCGCCGAAGAGCGCGTCGAAGTCGTCGCGTTGGTTCCCGACGAGGGTGAGCGGATCGTCTTCGGGGGTCGAACCTACGCCGGGGTGATCACCGTCAGGGCAACGAATGGGGTCCTGGTCGTGACCGAGGTCGTCGACCTCGACGGCTATCTCGGAGGGATCCGGGAGGTCCCGTTCAGCTGGCCCGAAGAAGCACTCGAGGCCCAGGCGGTCGCCGCCCGGACCTACCTGGCATGGACCCTCAACCGCGGAAGGGCCGGGAACGGCGCCCGCTACGGGTTCGACATCTGTGCGACCACGGCATGCCAGGTGTATGCGGGAACCGGCCTCGTCGACAGGCCATCGGGAGAGCCGTGGCTCGATGCGGTGGCGGCGACGGCGGGCGAGATCCTCATCTACGACGGATCACCGGCCCAGACCCTGTACTCGTCCTCATCGGGACCCCGGACCCGGTCGGTGGAGGACATCTGGGGAGGTACGCCCAAGCCCTACCTCGTGGCAGTGGACTCCGCAGAGGAGGACGCGACCCCGTACTGGCAGTGGTCGGTCGAGCTCCCCGTCGACGCGGTCACGAGGATCCTGGCCGAAGACGGTTACCGCGTCGGGGGCGACATCCGTGAGGTCGAGGTGCAACAGACCGAGGACGGAGGCGGGATCTGGCGACTCGCCGTTGAAACCGAACGCGGATCGGTGGCCGTACCGAACACCACGGTGCGCAACGCCTTCAACCGGCACGGCACCACGCTCTACCCCGGGCTCCTCCCCGCAAACCGGCCGACCGGCGGCACCTGGCCACAGGCGATCCTCTCCTACACGTTCGACGTGGAGCTGCTGGCCCCCGATGGGCCGTCTCTCCCGGCACCGTTGATCGCCCTGCTCCCACCTGACGACACCCCCGAGGATGCCGTTGTCGTCTTCGAAGGGACGGGCTGGGGCCACGGAGTCGGTATGAGCCAGTGGGGAGCGAAGGCCATGGCCGATCAGGGGTTCACGCATGAGGAGATCCTGGCTCACTACTACGGCGGCCTCGAGCCCGAGACGTCGGACGAGTTCGTTCCCGATGACGTGGTTGTCGGACTCGGGTGGGGTGGCCTCGAGGAGACGTTCGCGGCGACCGGTGTGTTCGAGCTGTGGGCAAACGGCGTGAGAGTCGACGCATTTGGGCCGGGCGAGTGGACGATGCGCCTGTTGTCGAATGGCATCGCAGTCATACCGCCCGCAGGTGTTTCCGATCCGAGGCTGGGCAACCGGAGATGGCCCCGCTGACTCTCAGGCGGCCGGTTCTCGTTCCAGCAACGCCACCCGCACCTCTCGTGCGTCTCCGGTGGCGGCCGGCAGCCTCACCCGGAAGACAGATCCGTGGCCGGGCCCGTCGGAATGCGCCGTGAGCGTGCCATCCATGGACTCCACGAGAACCCGGCTGACCAGAAGCCCCAGACCCGTCGAGTCGGTGCCATCCCGGTCGTCGGTCTGGGCGAAGGGCTCGAAGATGCGTTCCAGGTCGTGTGCAGCGATCCCCCTGCCCTGGTCGATGACCTCGATCTCGACAGCACCGTCGACTTCGGCCGATCGGACGACGATCGTGCCGGAGTCGGAGTACTTGATGGCGTTCGCGATCAGGTTGGTGAGAGTCTGGCGGAGCCTCACCGTGTCGGCGCGGCAGTGCAGCCCGGCCGAGTCACTGGCCACGAGTGTGAGGTCAGAGGCGTCTGCGAGCGGGCGGAGGAGCCCGGTGACATTCTCGACGACCGCACAGCAATCGATGTCCTCCAACGCAACGGTCAACCCGGTCCTCGAGAGCTTGGCGACCTCGAGCAGCTCGTTGACCATCTGGAGGAGGAAACTCGACGCCTGGTAGATCTCATGAACGTATTCGGAGGCCTCAACCGGTGCGACATCGATCGTCTCGACGAGCTGTGTGTACCCGAGGATGGAGGTGAGAGGGGTCCGCAGCTCATGGGAGACTGCCGAGTAGAGACGCTGCTGCTGGTCCATGGCTTGGGCGAGTTCTCCATTGGCTCGTTGCAGGTCTGCCGTCCACGTGGCAGCGATCTCCTCGGCGAGCGCCTGAGTGCGGGCCTGAGCTCGATGCAACCGGTGGTAGAGAACACCCACCAGGGCGCCGGCGATGCCAAGAACGCTCGGAGCGAGGTCGACGATGAACATCACGGGCATCGCGCGGTGCAACTCGTCGAACGTCAGCGTTCCGTTCGTCGCGACTGCCACC
>JABDIW010000315.1 GCA_013003515.1 Acidimicrobiia bacterium | reverse complement strand
GTTCGACACTCCCCCGCCCAGCACGATCACCTCAGGGTCGAAGATGTTGACGACGCCGGCCAGGGCGCGTGCCAGCTGATCCACATACCTCGACAACGCCTCACGAGCGCCGGCATCGCCATGGTCGGCGCGCGCAACGACAGCGGCGTCGTCGGGAAGGTCCTCGCCGGTGATGTCGGTATATGTGGCAGCAAGCCCCTCGCCACACAGCCAGCGCTCGACACACCCCACCAGCCCACACCAGCAGGGACGCCGACCCGCCTCGTCGGCCGTGGGGAAAGGCAGCGAGTTGTGGCCCCACTCCCCGGCAATGCCGTTGTGGCCGGTGATGAGCCGCCGGTCGACGACGAGACCGCCACCGACGCCGGTGCCGAGGATGACGCCGAACACGGAGGCAGCACCCTCACCGGCGCCGTCGACCGCCTCCGACAGGGCCATGCAGTCGGCGTCGTTGGCGACGCGGATCGGGCGGCCGAGGGCTTCAGCGACGTCGGTCGTGAACGGCATCCCATTGAGCACGACCGAGTTGGCGTTGCGCATCAGTCCGGATGTCGGAGACACGGACCCGGGGGTCCCCAAGCCAACCGTCGTCGCGGCATCGGGGTCGAGGTGATCGATGACCGCCACGATTGCAGCCACTGTGCCCCGGTAGTCCCCCTGGGGCGTCGCCACGCGGTGGCGCGCACGCTCGACAGAGCCGTCGAGAAGGATGCCCTCGATCTTGGTTCCACCGACGTCGACGCCAATCCGCACGATTCGCGAGATTAGGACTAGATTTCGCGAAAAGCCTCAATTCGAACCGGCTGTCTTCCGACCATGTTGGAAGCACTTCCCTGAGGAGCCAACAACAATGATGCGTCGCACCGTCGCCGCTCTCTTCACGCTTGCCCTCGTCGCTGCAGCTGCGCCGGCGGCAGGTCTCATCCCTGTCGGGACGTCACCTCGCGTCGCTGACACACCCCGACCGGCGCTTGCAGCGCAGCTCGTTCCCAGCCAGGCGCAATATGCCCCGGACGCCGTCACCCTTGCGACCGGCGACATCTGGTCTGAAGGCGCCTTCGACATGACCGTTCACGACTTCCTGGTGGCCCCGTCGCCAGTCCTCAGTGGAATCAGCGAGGTGCGGGTCGCCGTCAGCCTGCGCAACACCGGCGGTAGCGCCCTGCCCTTCGTCGAGGACGCCTTCTTCTCTGACACTCCATACACCGAGCTCCGGCTCGTCGATGGCGCCGGGGTGCCGACAGGCATCGACGTCATGAGGCCCAATCGTGGTTCGGCGCCGATGGCACGTCTGCATACGATCGAACCGGGAATGACGGGCAGGTGGATCGTCGGCTTCCGGGTCCCCACGCCCAGTGCAACCGGCCTCGTCCTGGAGGCAATCGACTTCGGCTTCGTTCGTGCCGGATGGTCCTTGTCACCAACGGCGGCGGACGTCACATGGATGGGGCCCGACATGGCCACAGTGGACATCGGCGACGAGATCCAGTGGTCGGACTCGCTGACCGTTACCCCCAAGGACGTCGGCTCATTCGTGTGCGGCGATCCGACGATCGAGGTGGTCAGCCAGCTCGTCGCCGTCACCTTCACGGTCGACAACACGTCCAGCGCCTATGCCGAGTGGCCGGGCGTGCGGCTGCCCGATGAGCCGGCAGTCGCCTCGTGGGCGGATGGCAGCTCGGCTGCGAGTGCACTCGAGACGTTCGTCGGCGAAGCCGACGAACTGTGGCGTCACTCCGGTGAGTGGGGCTTCGTGCCGCCGCTGACCGAGCTCGAGCGGGCCTTCGTGTTTGCCGTTCCCCGTGACGCTCGCCTCGGCGATTACGACACGCTTCCATCGGGCGTCGTGCTGGCCCCGGCGTCGGGTGACGAACTGTGGCTCGACCTGACCGGCGTCGAGGCATCCATCGGACTCGACCCGATCCTGTGCGACCTCGGCGTCTTCGGAGGTCCCGTTCCCTTTGGCTTCCAGCCGAATGGCAAGTACGAGATCGCCGGCGAGGGACCGTTCCCCGACTACACGGCCGCAGACTCCAGGGCTCGAGGGCTGGTGGCCTCGACCATCGCCGCCGCCGCCCAGTTCGCCGACGGCTTCGTGGGTGACCTCGAGGACTTCGACTTCGACGCCTTCGCGGAGGCAACTCCGTCGATCGACCTGGCCGAGCTGAATCCGCTCGACTTCCCGGACGAGGGCGTTGAGACCGTGTTCTGGGCCTATGCCCAAAGGGTGGACACCGATTCGGGAGATGTGACCGCCGAGGCCATCATCGCCCTCACCGAGAGCGATTCAGGGACCTGGGTGTGCAGTTCGACCGATCTCGACACCGGTGTCACCACGGCGACCGGGGCGTCACCCGAGTCTGCTCTGGCCGCCTGCGCATCGTCGGTGTTCTCGGCCGCCACCGAGGACGACGGTTCAGGGACCACGACGACGACGTCCACCACCACGACGACGGTCCCCTAGGAAGCGAGCTCCAGGTACGGCTCCCACCTCGGGTCGGGGGCGGAGCCGAGCGCAACCAGTATCCAGCTGTGGCGACGCGGCGCCCTCGGTTCGCGACGCAGTCGCATCCCGGCCTGATGGGGAGTGCGGCCACCCTTCCTCGTGTTGCAGCGGCGACAGGCAGCAACGACGTTCTCCCACAGGTGCTCTCCACCTTGAGACTTGGGGACGACATGGTCGATGTTCTCGGCTGCCCGGTCGCAGTATTGGCAAAGCCCTTCGTCGCGCAGGAACACGGCACGGCGGTTGAGCGGCACCCGACGGGCATACGGCACCTTCACATACGATCGCAGCCGGATGATGGACGGCACCGCCATGGTGCGCCGCTCGGAGTGAACGGCGGAACCGGTCTCCTCGAGCACGTCGGCCTTCTCCCGCAATACGAGGACGACGGCACGCCGGTACGACACCACCGAAAGCGGCTCGTACGAAGCATTGAGGACCAGTGCCCGTGCCATGCGGGCAGCGTAGTCGCAGTCGGTTGGGACACCCCGACGTTCACCCTCTCCCGGCGAGCGTTCACGCACTAGTCATCGACGACCACACACGGTGGTCATTGTTGACCCTAGGTGTCTGTGGCATCATGCCGACACAGTGCGAATCATCGGTTATGTCCGCGAGGGCCCGGGGCCCCAGAGCGGTGACCCGGCATTCGCCCAGGCCGAGAAGATCAGGCGGTGGGCGACAGATGCCGGTCATCGTCTCGTCGCTGTGTGTCAGGACATCAAGAGCCCCGGCCATGCGCTGGGACGCGAGGGGTATCGAGCCCTGATCGGCATCATCAGCGCCGGCCAGGTCGACGGAGTGGTCGTCTCGAGCATCGATGCGCTCTCTGCAGACACCATCGTCCAGGAGGTCATGATCTGGGACCTCAGGAACCGGGGCATGACCGTGATGTCGGCTCGCGCCGAGGACCACGAGCTGCTCGGTCTACCGGTCTCCCAGAGGGCCCGTCTCCTCATACAGGACGTGCTGGCGAGAGTGGTCGACTACCAGGAGATGATCGCCGCCATCCAGCCGGCACCGGCATCGATAGACGCGCCGGATGAGGAGATCATCATCGAGCTGGTGGAACAGGACACTGCCACCGGGAACTGAGGCTCAGGCGAGCGCACTCCACGCCGCCAGGCCGATCGCCCTCGACCGTGCCGGCGAGGCGACTGCAGACCCGGACACGAGACCGGCAGCGGTCGACAACACGACGACCACGACGGTCGTGTCCGCCATGGCAACATCGTCGATGGCCACGAGCCGTGGTGGTGGCCCCCCGGGCGCAATGAGGTCGGCGACTGCCGCGACCACGGCATCGGCGATCCCCTCGTCGCCCGACGCGGCGGGTCGGCTGGAGACCCGGCCGTCCTCGGCGGTCACCGTCACCAACAGCCCAGACGCGTGTTCCGACACCGAAACCGA
>JABDIW010000294.1 GCA_013003515.1 Acidimicrobiia bacterium | reverse complement strand
CTGTATCCCGATGCAGCCGTCGAGCGGCGCAAGGTGGTACTCGACAAGCTCGTGGAGCTGGAGTGGATCGACCAGCAGATCGCCGACGACGCCAACGCGGAGCCGGTGGTTCTCAACGAACGCGAGGCACTGACTCAGGCGAAGTTCCCCCACTTCGTCGAGGAAGTGAAGCGACGCCTGCTCGACGATCCCCAACTGGGTGCCACCGCGACCGACCGCTACAACGCGCTGTTCCGTGGCGGTCTCCACATCCACACCACCATCGACCCGATGATGCAGGAGTCTGCAGAGCTTTCCATGGCCGATGTGCTCGGTGACCAGGAGCCGTCGGGGGCGCTGGTGGCCATCGATCCTCGTACGGGTCACGTGCTGGCGATGGTGGGAGGGCGTGGGTTCTACGACCCGGAGAACCCTGTAGCGCAGTTCAACCTCGCCACCCAGGGGAAGCGTCAGGCGGGGTCGTCGTTCAAGCCGTTCGTGCTCGCCGCCGCGCTCGAGTCGGGCATCGGCACCGACACCGTGCTGCGTGGCGGTTCGACCGTCACCGTCGAGACCGACAGCGGCCCGTGGACGGTGTCGAACTTCGACGGCTCGGTCTTCCCCGACCTCACCGTCACCGAGGCCACCGTGTTCTCTGTCAACGTCGCCTACGCACAGCTGATCGACGCTGTGGGGCCCCGGGCGGTCGAGCGACTCGCCGAGGCCGCCGGCATCACGACCGATCTGCAGCCGTATCACTCCCTGGCGCTCGGGGCCCAGGAGGTGTCGGTTCTCGACATGGCGTCGGCGTACAGCACCTTCGCCAGCGGCGGCACCCACATCGAACCGGTCCTGGTGACCCGCATCGACAACTCCGACGGCGTCAACGTGTGGGAGGCCAACCCGGCAGTGACACCCGTGCTGGACCGGGTTGTCGCCGATGAGGTCACGGCGACCCTGTCAGAGGTGGTGAAACGCGGAACCGGCCAGCAAGCCCGCATCGGGCGCCCGATTGCCGGCAAGACAGGCACCTCCGACGATCACGCCGATGCCTGGTTCGTTGGCTACACGCCCGAGCTCGTCGCCGCGGTCTGGGTCGGCTTTCCCGAGGGCCGGGTTGCCATGGAGCACCCGAGGACACCGTTCACGATCACCGGAGGGTTCTGGCCGGCCAACATCTGGAGCCGCTTTGCCTCCGCCGCCCTGAGCGGCGTTCCCTACGGACAGCTCGCCACCGACTCTGCCGATGGCAACACCACTGTCGAGGTCGACCTGTCGACGGGATTCCTCGCCGGGCCGCTGTGTCCCCGCGAGCACGTCGCCCGAATTCAGATGCCCGCCGATCTCGCACCCACAGTCATCTGCCCGATCCACAACCCGGAGGGAATCATCGACTTCGCCGGTGGGCTCGTCCCCGACGTCATCGGTGACCATCTGAGCCATGCCGTGGAGATCCTGACCGCCTCCGAGTATCAGGTCGCCGTCGTCTGGTCTGACGGCGGACCACTGGC
Organism: Acidimicrobiia bacterium; assembly: GCA_013003515.1. GTDB lineage: Bacteria > Actinomycetota > Acidimicrobiia > Spongiisociales > UBA5794 > JABDIW01. Next base: position 2,624 of record JABDIW010000294.1, on the reverse strand, counting down.
ACAGGGGACGATCTTCGGCCAGAGCCCGCACCCCGGGGATTCAGCGCAGGCCGGCTCGGTCGTGCGCCTCACTGTCGCCGGTCCCGACCCCAACGCCGGCGTGCCATCGGTGCTCGGCTATCCCGAGGCCGACGCCCTCCAGAGGATGGCCGAGGCCGGCCTCGTCATCGAGGTCCTCCACGTGGCGGAGGCCGACGAGCTGGATGCCAGGCGTCGCTCGGGGATGGTGTGGAAACAGGAGCCGCCGGCCGGATCGGAATCCGACGGTGTCGTGACCGTCTGGGTCAACCCCTGACGACGAACCGCCACGGGCGATCCACTGCCTTCGAGATGCCGATCCGGGGTGTGGCGACCACATCCGCAGGCTCGTGGTCCCTGTCGACCAGCTCGATGACCCCGAGGTTCACCTTCGACCCGTTCATCTCACCGGTGACGCCGAGGGCCTGACACAGCTTGCCGGGACCGTCGGCGAGGTGATCGCTGCGGCCGCGCCGCTCGATGGCGGTCTCGAGGCCCTCCACCACCTCTCCCCCACGGAGCAGCACCGCGCCGGCCATGCCCTCGTCCCCGACCACGATGTTCATGCACCAGTGGATGCCGTACGACCGGTAGACGTACACGGTCCCCGGAGGCCCGAACATGGCTGCGTTGCGCGGTGTCCGGCCCGAGAAGGCGTGTGACGCCGGATCTCCTTCGGCTGCGTAGGCCTCGACTTCATCCATCCGGACAGCAACCGGCTCGTCGCCGAGCGTGCGGACCACACATCCGAGAAGCCGTCTGGCATCTGCCACGACGTCACCGGAGAACGCAGACGCCGGCAGCAGCGTCACGCCGTCAGGTGGAGAAGCACCGCTTTGAAAGCGTGGAGTCGATTCTCGGCCTGATCGAAGACGAATGAGCGTTCGTGTTCGAGCACCTCGTGGGTGACCTCTTCGTCGCGATGCGCCGGCAGACAGTGCAAGAACAGGGCGTCGTCTGCTGCGAGCCCGAAGAGTCGTCCATCCACTCGGTAGGGAGCGAAGACCCGGGCCCGCTCGGCTGCCTCTTCCTCCTGGCCCATAGAGGCCCACACGTCCGTGTACACGACGTCGGAACCGCTCACCAGGCTGTCTACCTCGGTTCCGACTTCGATCGCTCCTCCGTGGACACCCGCGATGCGGGCCGCTTCGGCCACCACGTTCTCGGCGGGTGCGTACCCATCGGGGTGGGCAACCCGCACCTCCATGCCCATCAGCGCTCCGGCGAGGAGCAGGGAGTGGGCGACGTTGTTGCCATCACCCACATAGGTGAGAACGGTGCCCGGCAGATCACGGTGCTCGGCGATGGTCTGGAGGTCGGCGACCGCCTGACATGGGTGTTCCAGGTCCGAGAGCAGGTTGATGACCGGCGCCTGCGCATGCTCCGCAATCTCGAGGAGATGCGAATGATCGAACACGCGGAACGCCAGGACATCGAGATAGCGATCGAGGACCCGTGCCACGTCCGGCACCGCTTCGCGTGACCCGAGTCCGACCTCGTCACGCTTCAACACGACCGGATGCATGCCGACGTCCACAGCGGCGACCTCCGATGACACCCGGGTCCTTGTCGAAGGCTTCTCGAAGAACAACCCCACCGTCTGACGGTTGCGGGATCCCGCAACCGTGGCGGGATCGGTCTTGACGGCTGCCGCCAGCTCGATGACCGACGCCAGGCCCTCGTGCCCGAGATCGGTGACAGAGATGAAATCGGTCACAGCGCTCCCCTCAATCGTGATTGGGTGGCCGCGACAACGGAAGCGACGATGGCTTCCCGAGCCGGTGCCACATCGTCGTCGGTCAATGTCCGGTCCCCGGCCCGCATGGTCACCCTGATGGCGATGCTCCTATGTCCATCTGCGATGGAGCCGCCACGAAACACGTCGAACACATGGACGTCCTCGACATCGTCCGCAGCTCTCACGACATCCAGGACAGACTTCGTCGAGCTGCCATCGGGTACCTCGAAGGCGAGATCGAATACCGCCGGTGGGAAGGGAGAAGGTGCGGCGAAGCTCCACAGACCCGGGTCTGCGAGCACCGACGCCAGCTCGACCTCTGCGGCTGTGACTCGACCCTGGACGCCAAAACGTTCGGCCACTGCCGGATGGATCTCGCCGACCGCCCCGATCGTCACCCCGCGATGGAGGATGCGGGCTCCTCGCTCGGGGTGGAACGGGGGGATGTTGGCCTGTTCGATGGCAACGTCATCGAGCCGCATCGAGCGGGCGATCAGCTCCCAGGTGCCGACCGCATCGAAGACGTCGAACGATCGAGCCGGTCCCTGCCAGGTTGCCGGCTCGCCCCCCACGGTGACGAATGCGACCACGTCGGGCTGATCAGGGATCACGTCGCCGCCCGACATGAACGTCTTCCCGGTTTCGAACAGTGCGATGTCGTCGACCTGGCGGGCCACGTTGTACGACGCTGCCTTGAGCAAGCCGGGGAGAAGAGTCGTGCGCATGACGCCCTCTTCCGCATGCAGCGGGTTGACCACCGCGATGCCATCGCGCCGCACATCATCGGCAGGGAGCCCCAGCCGGTTCAGATCGTCCTCCCCGATGAACGAGAAGGTCATTGCCTCATGGAACCCGGCACCCACCAGCG
>JABDIW010000279.1 GCA_013003515.1 Acidimicrobiia bacterium | reverse complement strand
GGCAGCATCAGCGAGGACGCCCTTGCCGCGATCAGGCCCGTTGCCGAGCTCATCTACGCACCCGATCTCGTGGTCGAGGTCGAGACCGACATCGACCCCGCGCCGTGGGAAGCGCTGATGGGCTCGTTGATATCGGTTCTCCCCATCACCGGCGACGCCGAGCTGGTCGTTCTCGACGGCGAGGTCCGGCTGGTGGGCACAGCGCTGGACGAGCGGCGTCGCGCCCAGCTGATCGGTGCGGCGGCCTCGATCCTCGGCGATGCGATGAGTCTCGAAGCGGACGTGGCAGTGACGGGGCTCCGGGCGCCGTCGTTCGGTGCGGTGGCGTCACCCGATGGCACGATCGTGCTGGAAGGTGAGGTCCCGGATGCCGAGATCGCGGCGACCATCGTCGCCTTCGCCGCCGACGCCTACGGTGCCGAGAACGTCACCGACAGCATCGGCGTGTCTTCGGATGTCGCCCGGACCTTCTCGCCCTTCCGGATCCCCTACATCTTCCACTCGCTGCGGGCGATACCCGAGTGGAACATCACCATCGACGACGATGCGATATCCGGGAACCTGAGGGGCGGTGCGACGTTCGGCGTCGCCAGCGCCCGGCTCACTCCCGAGCTCGAGAGCCTTCTCGACATCGCCGCCGGCATCCTGCTGCGGAACCCCGGTGTCGGGGCCATCATCGAAGGCCACACCGACTCCAGGGGTCGAGCCGACGACAACCTCGGCCTCTCCGAGGACCGTGCTCTGGCCGCAGCCCGATACCTGGAAGCCCGCGGCGTGGCACCGCAGCGGCTGACCGCGGTCGGGTATGGCGAAACCTCGCCGATCGCCGACAACTCCACCCCTGAGGGCCGTGCAGAGAATCGACGGATCGAGTTCGTGCTGGCCCCGGTCCAGCAATGAGTCGACGAGGAGGTCATCGACGATGAGAGGAATCTGGTACGTCATCGCCGAGGTGGCTGCGTTGCTCGTGGTCTCGGGCGTCATCGGCGTCGGCATCGGCTGGCTGGCCGCCCGGTCTCGCCGCCCGGCGCCGGTAGCCGACACCACGGGCTTGACCGACCGCATCGAAACGCTGGAGAACGAGCTGAGGCTGTCTGCTCGGGACATCACCGAGGCAGAGCAGCGTGCCGCAGAGGCCGAGCGGCGTCTCAACCTCGCGGTCGACCGGATGCAGCCCGAGCCGACGCCGTCGGTGCCCGCCGAGCTGGCGTTCGACGACCACGACCGCATAGCCCGTCTCGAGCAGGCTCTCCAAGACAAGACTGGCTCACTCGAGGAGTTGGAGCACCGGCTGGCCGCCCAGGCGGAGAAGATGGACCGGCTTCTGGAGACCATTCCCGCCGGAGACCACGGCGGTGGCCACTCCGGCTGACCGCCCGTTTGGCCGTCGTTCGCTCCACCGATACCGTTGGCGGATGAGCGACGACGCCACACACGAGCCTCCACATCGCCTCGAGCGCCTCGAGCCGGGCATGACCATCGTCTACGGCGGTGACCGGTACGTCACCGTCGACGCAGATCTCGCTGCTGCCTTTGTCCCGGGAGATCATCTCGTCGTCGTGCAGGACACCGGAGCGCTGCTCCATATCCCGGCCGAGGTGCATGCAGTCGCCTCGGCCGCAGTGACGTCGGCAGCCGGGGCATTCGCTGCCATGGGCTCGGTCTCCGACCAGCAGATCGAGCAGTTCTACGAAGCCTTTGCCGCGCGTCTCGAGGATGACGAGTCCTTCCGGCCGATCGCCGAGGCCAACGCAGCCGACGTCGAGTCGGCGCGGGGACGTGGCCGCTCGGTCACGCGTCTCATCCTCTCCGACACGATGCGGGCCGACATGATCGATGGGCTCCGCTCGTGGGCGGGGCTGCCATCGGGTCGCGACGCCGTGGTCGACCGAGTCGCCCATGAGGGCTGGAGTGTCGAAACGGTGCGCTCCGGGCTCGGGGTCATCGGATTCGTCTTCGAGGGCAGACCGAATGTCTTCGCCGACGCCACCGGGGTGCTCCGCAGCGGGAACACTGTCGTGTTCCGCATCGGCTCAGATGCACTCGGTACCGCTCGCGCCATCGTCACTCATGCGCTCGACCCGGCCCTCGCCGAGAGCGGCCTGCCACCGGGCGCGGTGAGCCTCGTCGCCAGCCCGGCCCGCGCCGCGGGGTGGGCGATGTTCTCCGATGCGCGGCTCGGTCTGGCCGTGGCACGTGGCTCCGGCGGCGCCGTTGCCCAACTCGGTGCCGTCGCCAGGCAAGCCGGGATCCCGGTCAGCCTCCACGGAACTGGCGGCGCCTGGATCGTGGCCGGAGTCGACGCCGACTCAGAACGGTTTCACAGTGCCGTGTATCAGTCCCTGGATCGAAAGGTGTGCAACACCCTCAACACCTGTTGCATCGTCGCATCGAGGGCCGAAGAGCTGGTGCCTCGTTTCCTCGATGCGCTCAGGGAAGCCGGTCGTCGTCGCGGTGTGTCACCAAAGCTCCACATCGCCGCAGGAGACGAGTCACACATCCCGCCTGAGTGGTTCGAACCGGCAGAGATCACTCGAGCCGAAGGGCCGGTCACCGAGCCGATGACAGAGACGATCGGGCGCAACGAGCTGGGAGTGGAGTGGGAGTGGGAGGACAGTCCCGAGGTCACGCTGGCGATCGTTCCCGACGTCGCCGCTGCGGTCTCTGCCTTCAACGACCAGAGCCCGAAGTTCGCTGCCAGCCTGATCTCCGACGACGCCGTCGAACAGCAGCGGTTCTTCGCCACCATCGATTCCCCGTTCGTCGGCAACGGCTTCACCCGGTGGGTCGATGGGCAGTACGCCCTCGGCAAACCCGAACTCGGCCTCAGCAACTGGCAGTTCGGCCGGTTGTTCGGCCGGGGCGGCATTCTCTCGGGCGACTCGGCGTTCACCGTGCGGACCCGTGCCGACCAGACCGACCCGGACATCGGACGCTGATGGGCGAGTTCTCCAGCCCCGACCAGGTGTCCGAATCGCTCCGTGAGACGGGTTACCTGGTTGACGATGCGATCGCCCATGTCGTGTTCCTGGCCGAGGCCCTGGGCAAACCGATCCTGGCTGAAGGGCCGGCCGGTGTCGGCAAGACGGCTCTTGCTCTCGCCGTCGCCGAGGCATCTGGTCGCCGGCTCATTCGGCTCCAGTGTTACGAAGGGCTCGATGAGGCCAAAGCGCTCTACGAGTGGAACTACCACAAGCAGCTGCTCCGGCTCCAGGCCGATGAGGGGAAGGTCTGGGACGACCTCGCAGGCGACATCTTCTCCGAGGAGTTCCTGTTGACCCGTCCGTTGCTCGAGGCGATCACAGCCAGGGACCCGGTGGTCTTGCTCATCGACGAGGTCGACCGGGTCGAGATCGAAACCGAGGCCCTGCTTCTCGAGGTCCTGGACGCGTTCCAGGTGAGCATTCCGGAGCTCGGCACCATCGCAGCCGAGCAGCGCCCCTTCGTCGTGCTCACGTCCAACAACACCCGTGATCTGTCTGAAGCTCTCAAGCGCCGATGTCTCTTCCTCCACATCGGGTATCCGAGCGTCGAGCGTGAGACGGAGATCCTCGACGGACGAGTCCCGGAGCTGTCATCGGCCTTTGCGGCGCGGATCGCCCGCTTCGTGGCCGACCTCCGTGAGCTGCCACTGCGGAAGGCGCCGTCGGTGTCGGAGTCGATCGACTGGGCACGAAC
>JABDIW010000274.1 GCA_013003515.1 Acidimicrobiia bacterium | reverse complement strand
CCGATCAACTCAGCAAGCACCACGCCACCGCGCTGGCCACCGTCGCCGAACCCGATATCGACCGCATTCTCGCCCTGAGCCGCCTGAGCCTGTCAGAACTCGCCGAAGCCGACGACTCTCTCGCCCGGCGAGCCGAACGAATCGTCGAGCAGCGCATCTCGTTCACAGCACGATCCAATCCAGACTCGTCGATCGTCGAGACGGTCGGCCCACGGCCCGACGACCGAGATCGGGCGAGCGTGTGGGACGCCGGCATCGAGGCCGCAGCGATCTACAACGCACGCTGGAACGCCGACGCACGAACGCCCGTGCCCATCGAGGCGACCGAACGACAACGAATCGAGCACGCCGAAGCGACGGCAAACCTGCGCAACGCCCGAGTCGCCAGCCTCACCGAGCAACCCACCGCCGACCTTGCCGCCGCTCGAAACGAGCTCGTGCTAGAGGCCCGAACGACAACCACCGAGGCCCCGACTCAAACGCGAGTCATTGAACAGGTCGCCGACATCGACGCAGCGCTCACCCCGCGCATACAGGCCGTCGTCGACTCCCCCGCCAACTACATCACCGACACCCTCGGCGAGCCCCCAACCGAACGATCAGAGCCATGGAATAGCGCCGCCCGTGCCATCGAGACCTACCGGCATGCCCCCCTCGGTATCGAACCATCCTCCGGAGCGCTCGACCGCCACGCCGCCATCGGGCCCCGACCATCCGGAGCGCTCGCGGTTGAAGCGTGGACCTCAGCGAACGCCGCCCTTCATCTCACACAGGGTCGCCCTGCAGGGATCGAACACTAGCGATCAATGCCTGACGAGGGCCGACGCTCTCCCAACCGAAGCACCTGCCCAGACGACTTGGGCGCAGGCGCCGACATACGCCCGAGGCGAGCGTGCTCGAGCTCCAGGTGCTCAAGGACTTCTAGGGGCGGGGTCGAGTCGAACGCCAGCGCTCGCTGCATTGCGAGATCGGGCACGTGGGCCGCCGGCGCCGGCGCCCGTCCGGCCGACAGCGCCGCCAGGCGGTCGTCGGTTCCCACGAATCGGCCCTCGATGTGCGCAGGCGGGAGCGTCTGGTGGAACAGGATCGCATTGCCGGGCTCGGCTTGGCGGAGCACCTCAGCCGGAAGAAGCGGCCGGTGGATCGTTGAGTCGCCGACTCCCCTCCGGTAGCCGCCCAAGTGCGCATCGGCGTTGGCCGTCCGTTGCTGCACCTCCTCCTCCCCTCCAAGGAACGTCACGTACCGCAGCGTCTCGACGTCAGATGCTCCAGCGAAGAAGACCTTGGTCGCGTGGTTCGTGAGCATCGGTCCCGACTGCGCTTGATACGTGGCGTCGATCTGCGCCTTCGACTGCCACGCCGTCACGAGCTGCACCCCGATGCCCGAACATGTCGAGGCCACCTCAGGAAGCCAGCGCAGCGGGGTGTTGCCTGCCTCGTCGATGACGCACAGCAGACCGGGCAGCGGCTTGCGGTAGCGGTTGGCGACGTCGTATGCCTGATCTCGAAGCAGCGAGCCGAGCAGCCCGCCAAACACGACGGCGTAGCGGGAGGCGTCCTTCAGCGGCGTCGACACGTACAGCGTGTTCCGACCCGAGAGCACGAGCCTGAGGTCGGCAACCGGTCCGGCCGCTCCCGACGATGCGAACGAGATATTCGGGTCTTCCCACGGCTGCACCAGCGTCTGGGACGTCGAGTAGATGTCGCTGCGGGTTCGTTGATCGAGCCGGAAGAACCCGTCGAACTGCTCGAGCGCGTGCCGCGCCTGGATCGCAACCTGTCGATCGGTGCTCTGTCCGAGCTGGCCGAGAATTCCACGGACCTCACTGAACTGCTCAGGCACCGGGGCGGCCGCTCCGGGCTGGCTCGCCTCACCGTCGGTGTTCCCATCTTGGGAGGCAAGCCATCGGACGACATTCGCCATCGTTGCGTTCGGGTCATGTGCAGCTGCGAACAGGATCGGCCACAGCAACGCCTGACCCTTGCTCGACCAGTAGTTGGCGTTCGTCACACCGTCGGTCGGTGCGGCGTCCAGCAATGCGAGAGACACCTCGATTGCGCCCGGCACGGTGCGAGCCGCATGGAGAGGCGACCACCTGACCCGTGTCACGCCGGACGGCAGGTCGGGGATTGTCCGCATCGGATCGAATACGTAGACCTTGCCAAGTTGGAGACGGCGGGCGACGGTCTCGTCAAAGAGGTCGTTCTTCACCGACGAGAGGATCGCTGGGCCGTCCCAGTCGAGGATTCCGGCGACCACGGTTGCGGTCTTGCCCGACTGGCTCGGCCCGATCACCGCAATGGCGCTGCGTCGCCCCCTGGTCGACCGACGCTTACGGTTGGATGGCCGAGACGGTGCGGCTGGGTGCTCGGTCGCGATGAGCCGGCCGTCGAATCTCCCGAAGATGAACCGGCCCGGCGACACGCCGTCGACGAAGAGCGGTGTCATGTCGGACCGGGAGGCCAGACGAGCCCCCACCCGGACGCCGAGCCGTTCGCGTCGATGCGTTCCAACACGAAGGGCGCTGAGTCGGACCCACACCCATGCGATTGCCGACACCAGTGCGACGAGCACAACGCTGGTGCAGACCCAATAGGCGACGGGACCGGGAAGCATGCTCCGGACCGATGCCGGCCAAGCGAGTGCGGGATCACCCGCGTTGGCCGGGAGCCGGAGCATCGCCGAAAGCCCGTCACCGATGCCGACAGGCAGCCATCTCCCGCTCGTCAGCACGGTTGCGATCTGGGCGCCAGCCCAGGTGCCGAAGGAAAGACCACCGATGAGGACCACGACGGCGATCATGAGTTCGTCACCACCGGGCGGCTTCGACGGTGCCCGTTCGCTCATGCTGCTTCTCCAACCATCTTGGAAAGGCGGCCTTCGGCTCGGAGCCGGCGTTGGGCGACCGAACGCGGAGCGATGCCAAGCGAGGGTGCGAGTTCGGCACTCGAGAACCCGGCAACATCGATCATCCAGAGCAGGTCGGCATCGCTGCGGCTGACGGTCCCGCGTTCGGTCGCTTCGGACAGAAGATCGAGCAGCATCTGGCCCGGTCGAGCGGTCGGCTCGGGAACGGCAGAAGGAGATACTTCGATCTCGTCGAGCACCGTCTTGGCGTGCCACGTCTCGATCGCTCGCGTCTCCTTGGTCAGGAGCCGGTGCGTTCGCCGCAGGATCGAGCAGATGGGATACGAGCGGCGGTGACCGTGGGCATGACGGATGCCTTCGATCCCGGCCAGGACGAGCATCTGGTCGATGTCTCCGTTGCCGATCAGGTCCGGTTCGACTCGCCGTGCCCAACTCATGAGCCAGCGGGCCTCTCCGGCGAGACCAGGGACGATGATCTGAAGGAGCAGCCGGTCGGCGAGATCCTCCTCAGCGGCTATTGCCAGCAGAGCCCACACCAGCTCTGACGACTCTTCGAGAGGCGACGCCTCGATCAGCGAGCGGAGCTCAGGAAGGCTCCGAGCGCCTCGCAGCGCGGGTTGCTGGTCTTGCCAGCGCCGCAGGTGGCGACGGGTCGAGGGACCGCCCGAGAGCTGATCCCATTCATGGTCGAGGACATCGAGAATTCGTTGTGATTGGTTCATGAACGAACGCTCGAAGCGCCACCTCCGCGCCCAGCTCCCAATTCACGTCCCGATTCACCTCCCGATCGCGGAAATCCCTCGTTTCCCGGCGAAAGCCACCTCCCGGTCGGCCTGTCCCACCTCCCTGTCACTATTCGCGATAACCGAATGGAGGTCCCACCGATGTACCAAAGACGCAGCCGCCAATCAGGTCACACGACCATCCCCGAAGCCGTCCGCTACCTCGCCTCCGTCTGCGACGGCGCCATCAAGCGAGACGGGCTCGGCTTCCGCTCAGACCACGTCGCCTACGGCCACTGGCTCGCCCGCCTCCCCATCGACCAATGGGGGCCTGACGAATACCGCCACGGCCGGACGATCGTGACGGTCTATTGCGCGCAGTTGCAGCGGGCCGGGCTATCTACCAGTCGAGCTGTCAAGCAGTGAGGCCGACGGCGACCGGCATCAGAATGGCGCGGCTGTACGAATCTCGGACGAGAGATCAGCAAACCGGCTGACCACGCTGTCGCAACGAGAGCCAACCCGCAGGTACGCAGCAGCCGAGCTCATCTTGGTCATGCCGGTTGCGTCGAGCGCGGCGCGCTTGCTCTGTGCGCTGCCATGCGCCGCGAAATTCCGTAGCGCGCAAAGTCGCTCAAGGCTGGTCCGATACTTGGCGTCCTTGACCGTGGTGTGAAGGAAGTGGGTGTCTGGAACGACTCGCTTGATCTCCTTGATCAGGCCGTCCCGGCCCTTGAAGTCGAAGTAGCCATCCCCCGTGATTAGGAACTGGCAGGTACTCCGATTCATGTGTTTCGGCACCAATACGCCGGTTCGAGTTCGGAAGTGCGCCGGATCACGATTGAGAGCGCCTACGAGACACTCAAGCATCAGTGACTCGAAGCTTCGGTAGGCAGCGATGATCGCGTAGTCGTGGACTCGGGCCTCGTCGGCTGCTGACCCCTTGGATCCCATCGACGACGTAAACACTGAGATCGCCGCCAACTCGGCGTCGAAGTCGGTTGTCGCCTTCTTGATGCTCAACTTCTTCGGCACGCCGCAACGCTATCTCGTCATCCGCCGCTGATCGGCTTCGATGAAGCGCTCGAGAGCCTGTTGTTCTCGATCGATCAGCGGAACTCGACGAGAGCCCGGGTCAGCGACGTCGGGACATCAGCGGCCAGCGGATCGCACTCGCGCTGTTGCTTCGACGCCGCTCGTTCAACTCTCGGCCAGATGGCGGACGGCGCCATCCGGACTTTTAGGCAAACCTCGACCGCCTCGTCGGCCCGGATCATCAGGGGCACCTGACCGCCCAAGAGGTCGGCGACGAGCATCGGGTCGAGATCGAAGCCCTTGGCGATGACGCCGGCGGGGTCACCGGTGTGGATGTGCCAGGCGAGGAACCAGTTCCTGAGTGGGCGTGATGGCAGGCGTTCAGGCATGTCGTTCATAGGTTCAACCTCTGGTCGGTGTCGCAGATGGACCACTCAGCGGAGCCAATGCGGTGTTGGACGACGGCGACGTGGTCACCCACTCGCCACAGCGACCGGCCCCGGGCGAGCTTGGGGAGCAGCTGTGCTTCGTGGCTCGTGAGCCCCAGCATCTGCTTGGCTTCGGGGATCTGATCGGACGACTGGCGGAACAGAATCTGGGTCTGTGTGTCGGCGAGGATGCCCATCGAAACCTTGGCTGCCGAAGTTCCGTCATCCGATTGGGCACGCAGGTCGGCGATCCGGTGAGCGACCGAGATGTTGGCCACGCCGTAGGAACGGGCCAGTTTCTGGCACGACTGGTAGTACTTCGCCACTCGCTCGCTGCCGAGCAGCGCCCAGATCTCTTCGAGCACCTGGACACGTCGAGGCACGTCCGCCGATTCGGGAGCGGCGAGCAGCGATTGGAGCCAGCCGGTGGCGGCGATCATCACGGCGGTAAGCGCTGCGGTGTCTTGGTGCACGGCGGAGAGGTCGATGACCACTCCCCTGCCCGACCAGTCGAGCTGCACAGTTGAGGGTCCGTCGAACATGCCTCGCAGTTGTCCGTCGAGGAGTTTGCCGATTCCGTAGCGCAGGTCCATGACATCACGTGCGAGATGCCGTGGCGTGTCGACTTGGGCTCGCTCGCACATTCCCGAGGTCGGAGTGACCAGCAGGTCGACGACATCAGCCAACGTGGGCGCAGCGTCATTGGCTGCCGAGATCGTCTCCATCACCCACCCCAGCGCCGCCTCCTCGAGCGGCGACAACTCCCGGTGCAACACCGATGCGGCCAGGGCAGCCACCATCTGGGTGCGCCGTGTCCGCAGCTCGTCTTGGTCGGCGATGTGGGGCCCGGCGTCGAGCGGGTTGAGCCGTGTCGGTCCTCCGGGCGACAGGCGCACACGGGTCAGGCCGAGGGCATCTGCCAGCGGACCGTATTCGCCTTTCGGGTCAAGGATGGCGCACCAGCGAGGTCGACCACCGGGTGAGCCGAGCAGGCCGATCGACCGATACAGCAGTGTCTTGACGGCGGACGACTTGCCGGAGCCGA
>JABDIW010000273.1 GCA_013003515.1 Acidimicrobiia bacterium | reverse complement strand
ACGATGGGCATCGGTGAGGTCGCCGTCGGCGGCGTCGCCGCAGGCCACTCCCCCTCCGTCAGCTCGACCCGCTCGGTGACATCGGGGGCCGTGAAGATCCTGGCCTGGGTGGCTTCGAGAGGCGGTCTCGGCCAAGGAGCGTCCGGCACCTCGACGTCGAGCTCACCCGCTTCGATTCGGGCTACGGCTTCGGCCCGATCGAGGCGCCATTGCTCGGCGAGATCGAACCACGGCGCCGCCGAGTTGATGGGAATGAACACGTATTCGCGGGTGAGGGTGCGCTCGCCGATCTCGGGATAGAAGGGCTCGAGCACTGCGGCCTGGGACATGACGGAGTCCCGATTGGCCTGACCCAGCGGTCCGGTGTAGTCGGACGTGGAGATTCGGGAAACGACGTCGACTCGATCTGCCGGTGCGTTCTGGATCGTGAAGACGAGATCGATCGCCGACACCGAAGACTCATACAGAGGAACGATCACCAGCAGCGCAGTGACAAGCGTCGCGCCAAGCAGTGACCCGACCAGGATCCCCTTCTTGGCCCAGATGCGACGAAGCACGAGGCCTATGTATGTGACGATTCGGAGCACCCGCATCTCCTCGGCAAGGGCGTCGGTAGGCTACCGCTTGCTTCCCATGGCGCTTTCTTCGCTCATCCGGATTTCAACCGCGGCCATCGCCGGTGCCGCGCTCGCCGCTCTCGGCATCTGGCTGGGTGGTGGCGACGAGCCTGCCGTCACCGACAATCCGAGCCAGCCGATTCAGGAAGCCGTGGTGTATCTCCAGCCGGGCGAGACGGTCGTAGGGCCCAATCTGCTGCTTCCGATCGAGCTGGAGGTCCGCGGCACCGAGCTGGCGCTCCAGTACGACATCGTGCCGCTCGCGCCCCCCGTCTTTGGCATCGAGATCGACCTCGACACGCTTCCCGCCTTCTGGAGACCGGCCAGTGGTGCCGCCATCGCGGCACCGGAGACGTGGACGCTCATCACCACCGAGGGCAACACGATCACCGGCACCACGGCCAACACCCGTTCCCGGGCGGCGCGATTCCAGGTCCCGGAGGGATTCACCATCGATCTGGTCGACGAGATCTGGATCGACACCTGGAGGATGCGGGTTCCGGTGGGCTTCGACATCACGGTCGAGCGTGGCCAGCCGCTACCGATCCCGCTCGACGTCAACTCTGCGGTGGCCTTGCGCAACATCCTCGACCAAGACAACAACACCATCCTGCAACTCGAGATCGCATCGCCTCTCGACTCCTTCTCTCGCAAGGCGACCGGGTTCTCCGGGCTCGAGGACCTCCCCCAGCTCTCTGGGATCGGCCCTGACTGGACGGCCGTCGGTCCCCTGCTCGACTCGAGCAACACCGGAGGTCAAGGTATTCAGCTCACCTACGAAGGCGATGGGCTGGGTGCTGTCATCCCGTTGGAGGCCGTCACCACAGACTGGGTGGTGTTCGAAAGGCCGATCGTCGTGGACCTGGCGACGGTGAGGGAGACCCTCGATGAGTGACGATGCGTTCAGGGAGTTGTTGCGCTCACCACTCGAGGAACCGAGAAAGTCGGCGCGTGGCAGTCGCCGGCCGCCACGACGCTCCGATGGTCCCGGGCCGGGATCGTCGTGGGTGCCGGCGCTCCTGGCGATGGTGATCGGGGGTGCGCTGGTCCTCGGAGGCTGGCTGGTCGCAGGTGGCACCGATGCCGAGCAGGCTGCCACGACGACGACCAGCACAACCGCACCGCCCCGCGCTGTCGCGGGCTCGGTGTTTCCCGCCACCTATGTCCCCATCAACGATCGGCTGGCGGTCCGCGCCGAGCGCATCCTGCAGCGAGAGGACGTCACCTACGTGTCGTTCTCGACGGTGGTTGCCGCCGGTCTCGAACCCGATGAGACGGCCGGCATCGTCGGTGGCCTGTGGGAGCTGATCACCCGCGACGGCTCTGCGGTTGCATCGATCGAGGATTTCTTCGACCCTCTCGCCCGCGGAACGTTCACAGTCGCCTTTCCTGGCGTCGATGCCACGTCGATCGAGGCGGTGCGCCTGGTCGGGAACGCGGTGAGGACCTCGAACGGGTTCGAGACCGAGTACACCTTCGACCCGGGCCTGCCTTTCACCAGTGAGACACCAACCGTGCTCGGGCTCGAGGAAGGCCTCGAGCTGTCGATCGATTCGTTCGAGCTGGCGGAGTCAGGAAGCC
>JABDIW010000265.1 GCA_013003515.1 Acidimicrobiia bacterium | reverse complement strand
CCTGCGCACCTCGTCCACCGACAGCGGAGCTTCGCCGGTGAGGGTGCCATCGGGCGCAAGGATCTGCAGCATTTCCATGAGGCGCAGAGGCTAACCCCGCATGCCTTCTCGGGCGCTTCAGCCCATCGCGCTGGCCGAGCGCAGCGATCCCCCGGCGAGAACGGCCGTCTGCCAACCCTGCACCGAGTTCAGCACCGCAATCGCCTCCGCCGCCTGCAATTCGGAGGACGCGATGACCCTCTCCTTGAGCTTGCCCTCCTCCAGCAGCCGGCGGCGCATCGTCCCCGGGAGGCAGCCCGAGTCGAGTGGCGGGGTCCACCACTGACCGTCGAACTGCACCGCGATGTTGGCAACGGAGGTCTCGGTGATCTCTCCTCGCTCGTTGACCAGGATCACGTCGTCACAGTCGGGGTGGCGGGCTGCCCGTTGCTCGTAGGCGCCGCGATGAGTCGTCTTGTGGAACAAGAGCACGTCGCCCGAATCCACCGCCGCTTCGCAAACGGCGAGGCGGATGGGTTGCGGACGAGGCGCCAGAGGCTGGTGCTCGACACGAATCGAGCCATCGCGCTCCGTCACCAGCCTCACCCGATGACGCCCACTGCCCTGAGGAGCACGCATCACCAGCTCGCGCTGGGCGGCTGCCCGGTCGAACGTGAAGCCGAAGTGGGCAGCCGATGCCTCCAGCCGGTCCAGGTGCTCGTCGAACAGGTGATAGCCGTCGGCGTCGTGGAGCAGCGTCTCGAAGAGAGCGAAGTCGCGACGCCGGGCGGTCAGCACCTCCGCCTTGGCGCGGACTTCGTCGTACTCGGATCCCGAGTTGGAGTCCCAGGTGATGCCTCCTCCGACGCCGTACTCGGCCACACCCTCCTCCTGGTCCACCACGACGGTGCGGATGGCCACGTTGAACGACGCCCTCGGCATGTCGGAGCCGGGAGGTGCCAGGTAGCCGATGGCGCCGCAGTAGGCGCCGCGAGGATCGGCCTCGAGGTCGGCGATGATCTTCATCGTCGATGGCTTGGGCGCACCCGTCACCGATCCCGATGGGAACAGCGCTCCCAGGACGTCGGTGACCGACGTCCCCGCCTCCAGCTTGGCCTCGATGGTGGATGTCATCTGCCACACGGTCTCGAAACGTTCCAGGTCACACAGGGCCGTGGCGTCCACGGAACCGGGCACGGCGATCTTGCCGAGGTCGTTGCGGATGAGGTCGACGATCATGAGGTTCTCGGCCCGGT
>JABDIW010000217.1 GCA_013003515.1 Acidimicrobiia bacterium | reverse complement strand
CTCTTTCTCGCAGGGGCTCGACCACGTCGCCGCCTTCGATCAGCGGGGTCAGCAGCAGCCCGTTTTCGGTGCCGCAGTCCGGCTCGGTCACCACCAGATCCTGGGCCACGTCCACCAGCCGGCGGGTCAGATAGCCCGAATTGGCGGTCTTGAGCGCCGTGTCGGCGAGGCCCTTTCGCGCACCGTGGGTCGAGATGAAGTACTGGAGGACCGACAGCCCCTCGCGGAAGTTCGAGGTGATCGGCGTCTCGATGATCTCACCCGAGGGCTTGGCCATCAGACCGCGCATGCCGGCCAGCTGACGCATCTGCTGGGCGGAACCGCGCGCTCCCGAGTCGGCCATCATGTAGACGGGGTTGAAGCGGGGCACGTGATGATCGTTGCCCTGCTCGTCCTTGACGACGTCGGTGCCGAGGCGCTCGAGCATCTGGTTCGCCACCTGCTCGGTGGCCTGGGCCCAGATGTCGATCACCTTGTTGTAGCGCTCACCGTCGGTGATCAGGCCCTCCTGATACTGCGACTCGATCTCGCGCACCTCTTCGGTGGCGTCGTCGATGAACTTCTCCTTGTCGCTCGGGATCTGCATGTCGTTGATGCTGATCGAGACGCCGGCCCGGGTGGCGTGCTGGTAGCCCAGCGTGCGCAGCCGGTCGGCCAGGATCACCGTGGCCTTGTTGCCGAGACGCCGGTAGGCCTGGTCGATCAACTCGCCCAATGCCTTCTTGTCCATCACCTGGTTGATGATCTCGTAGGGGATGTCGCCGGGCACGATCTCGAGCAGCAGGATGCGGCCGACGGTGGTCTCGGTGACCTCGCCCTGGATGCGCACCTTGATGGCCGCGTGCAGTTCGACCTCGCCCGCGTCGTAGGCGCAGCGCACTTCTTCCGGACTGGAGAAGCGCATGCCCTCGCCCAGTGCGCCCGGGCGCTCGCGCGTCATGTAGTAACAGCCGAGCACGATGTCCTGGCTGGGCCCGATGATGGGCCGGCCGGTGGCCGGGCTCAGGATGTTGTTGGTCGACATCATGAGCACGCGCGCTTCCATCTGCGCCTCGACCGACAGCGGCACGTGCACCGCCATCTGGTCGCCGTCGAAGTCGGCGTTGAAGGCCGCGCAGACCAACGGATGCAGCTGGATCGCCTTGCCGTCGATCAGCATCGGCTCGAAGGCCTGGACGCCCAGGCGGTGAAGCGTAGGAGCCCGGTTGAGCATCACCGGATGCTCCTGGATCACCTCGGCGAGGATGTCCCAGACCTCGGGACGCTCGCGCTCGACCATCTTCTTTGCGGCCTTGATGGTGGTGACGTAGCCGCGCTGCTCGAGCTTCGAGTAGATGAAGGGCTTGAAGAGCTCGAGAGCCATGCGCGACGGGATGCCGCACTGGTGCAGCCGCAGATCGGGACCGACCACGATCACCGAGCGGCCCGAGTAGTCCACGCGCTTGCCGAGAAGGTTCTGGCGGAAGCGCCCCGTCTTTCCCTTGAGCATGTCGGAGAGCGACTTCAACGGGCGGTTGCCCGGACCGGTGACCGGACGCCCACGACGGCCGTTGTCGAAAAACGCGTCGACGGCCTCCTGCA
>JABDIW010000233.1 GCA_013003515.1 Acidimicrobiia bacterium | reverse complement strand
CAGGCGGGTGAGATCTTCGATGAAGACGCCGTCGCCGAGGCCGTGTCCGCCCTGTTCAAGCGCTTCAAGCTTCCCAAGAAGCGGGTCGTCATCGGAACCGCCAACCAGCGCGTCGTGGTTCGCCAGGTCGACGTCCCGCAGATGGACGAGTCGGAGATGAAAGAGGCTCTGCCGTTCCAGGTTCAGGACTCGCTCCCCATCGCCGTCGAAGAGGCCGTGCTCGACTACGTGCCGTTGGAGGAGTTCGTCACACCCGAGGGTGAGCCGATGCAATCGATTCTCGTCGTGGCCATCGGTCGCGAGGTCGTCGACTCGTTGGTCAGGGTCGCCGAGGCGGCCGGCGTCTCCCTCGCCGCCGTCGATCTTCAGCCCTTCGGTCTCGTCAGGGCGGTCGTCAGCGTGGCTCCAATGGTCGGGAGCCCCACGAATGCTGTTGTCGATATCGGCCAGTCGATGACCCAGGTGGTCATCGCTCAAGGTGGGGTAGCCCGCTTCGTGCGCTTGCTGCCACGCGGTGGCGACGACTTCACGCAGGCCCTCGTCGAGACGCTCGAGGTCGACGAAGAGACGGCCGAGGAGATGAAGAAGACCATCGGCGTCGCCCCCGCCGAACTGCCGGATGGGATCGACGACACGTCGGCAGCGCAGCGGGCATTGACCCGCGTCGCCGACGCCTTGATCGAGGAACTCCGAGGCTCGATGAGCTTCTTCAGGAGCCAGGGCGAGGACGTCGAGATCGAGAAGCTCATCGTCGCCGGCAACGCAGCACGTCTTCCTCACCTCGCCAACCGCATGGGCCGGGTGCTCGGACTGCCCATCGCTCCCGCCAAGATCCTCGACTACGTCGAGACCGGCAGAGTGCAGCTGAGCGAAGAGGAACTCCAGGCAGCGCAGCCGATCTTGCCTGCGGCCGTCGGGCTCGGACTGTGGGGGGTGGGCTTGTGAGGCCCATCAACCTGCTTCCGCCCGAGGCGTTCGCCAAGGCGGCCGGACGCCGCAGGCTGTACCGCATCCTGTTGATCGGCCTGCTCTACGTCGCCGTTCTCGCTCTGCTCACGCTGTGGTGGCAGGGCCGTGTCGGTTCCGCCGAAGACGAGGTCGTGCAGCAGGAAGAGGTCGTTCAGGACAAACAGCGGGAGCTCAATGCTCTCGGGGACAGTCGCGAACTCCAGAACAGGTATCTCACCGACGTCCTCCTGCTTCAGGAGGCCCTCATCACCGACGTGTCCTGGGGCCGGTTGCTCAACGACCTGGCGCGGATGATGCCGGAGAGGGTATGGCTCTCGACCTTCGGTGGCTCTGCCTCCTTCTCCGAAGATGGCAGCGTCGGCACGATCACCGTCAGCGGAACCGGCTTCGACTTCCCCGATGTGTCGGCCTGGTTGCGTTCCATCGATGACGACCGCTTCCCGTCGATGGCAGGTGGCTGGGTGACTTCTGTCAGCCAGGGCCAAATCGGCGAGGCGCCCATCGTCACCTTCTCCTCCACCACGTCGCTGACAGGCGCCGCCGTCTCGAATCGGATAGCCGACAGGGTTCCGGTGATTCCCTGATGAAACGCACCACTTTGCTCTTCATCGTCCTCGGCTTCCTTGTCATCACCGCCTTGTGGTGGTTCCTTCTGATCTCGCCACGCAATGCGAAGATCGATGAGGCCAACCTGGCGCTCGACGACGCCAGGTCGCAGGAGACCGTGCTGCAGGCGCAGATCGCCCAGTTGCGGGTCGTCCAGGACAACGAGCTGAGCTTCCTCTTCGCTCTCGGTGAGATGGAGAGTTCGATCCCGACCGATCCCGAGCTCGACGCGTTCCTCGAGGATCTCACCTTCCTCGCCGACACCACTGGCATCGAGGTCTCCAGCATCTCATCGGCCGTGCCGGCTCAGGCGGAAGGGTCGACGCTCTACACGATGACGGTGGCCTTGAACTTCCAGGGTGAGTATTTCGAAGTTCTCGGGTTCCTATACGGACTCGAGGATCTCGAGCGGTTGGTCGTCGTCGACACGTTGTCGTTGAACCCAGTCGCAGCCGAGGAGGAAGTGGTCGAGGAGACCACCGAAGAGGACGAAGACGCGGTGGAGGAGCCAAGGCAACGACCCGAGGACAGCCGACTACAGGTGTCGCTGTCTGCCCGGCTGTTCACTCGCTCGACCGTTGCCGTGCCTGTGGTCACGGACGACGGGGAAGGCGACGGCGGTGATGGAGGTGATGGCTCGTGAAACGTGACCTGACCCGGACGCTCAGCGCCTTTGTCGCTGGTCTGGTGCTACTCGCCACGGCAGCGACCGCCTCGTGGCTGATGATCAGCGGTGGCGTGTTCTCGGCTTCTTCCCTTGCCCCTGTGGCCGTGGCACAGCCGGTACCGGTGGTCGACGCCTCGGCGCTTCAGGTGGAGGACAGCGTCACCGTGGTCGGGGCCTTCCAGTTGTCACAGCCTCGCGATCCGTTCCGCCCGCTGATCACTCCGGACTCGCCGGTCACTGGCATCCCCGGTGTCGGCGGCGAACCCGGCGGTGGCTTCACCCCATCAGGCAACACGGTGACGTTGCTCGAGATCAAGACCGTGGCAGGCGAGCTGATCGCCGTGGTGACGGTCGGCACCACGACCTATGAGGTGGGAGTCGGTGACACGTTTGCAGGCTCGTTCTCGGTGGTGAGTCTCGAATCCGATCGCGGCGTCTTCTTATTCGGTGACAAGGCCTTCGAACTCAAGGTCGGTCAACAGATCCTGAAATGAACGGATCACATAGTTCTCCGCTCGACGCGGAGCCCCGAGGGAGAGGGCCTGCCAGTGGCAGGCCCTCTCCCAGCCAATTGAGGGGTACCATCGCTCGCCCATGATTCGCTTTCTCACCGCGGGGGAGTCCCACGGTCCCGGTCTCGTCACCATCGTCGAAGGGCTCCCCGCCGGCGTCCCCGTAACCGCGTCAGGCATCGGAGACGAACTGGCGCGCCGGCGCCTCGGCTTTGGCCGGGGAAGACGGATGCGCCTCGAGAGAGACGAGCTGGAGATCCTCGGCGGTGTCCGCTTTGGGAAGACCCTCGGAAGCCCGCTGGCTGTCGTCATCAGAAACACCGAATGGCCGAAGTGGGCAGAGGAGATGTCGCCCGAGCCGGGAGAGGCGAAGCGGGCGCTGACCACACCGCGGCCCGGTCATGCCGACCTGGCCGGCATGCAGAAATACGACACGCACGACGCCCGCGACATCCTCGAGAGGGCGTCGGCCCGTGAGACGGCGGCACGCACCGTTGCCGGTCACGTCTCGAAACTGCTGCTGAACCAGCTCGGCGTCTACGTCATCAGCCACGTCGTCGCCATCGGCGAGGTGACGGCGACCCGTGACGACCTCCCGGGGCCTGGAGACCTCGCCGCCATCGACGATTCACCGGTTCGAGCATTCGGGGCAGAGGATGAGGCGGCGATGGTCGCTGCCATCGAGTCGGCCCAACAGGCTCGCGACACGCTGGGAGGCGTCGTCGAGGTCCTCGCCTACGGGCTCCCGCCAGGTGTCGGAAGCCACGTGCACTGGGACAGGAAGCTCGACGGCAGGCTGGCCCACGCCCTGATGTCCATTCAGGCAATCAAGGGCGTCGAAATCGGAGATGGCTTCGATGTGGCTCGCCGACCCGGATCGGGGGCACATGACGAGATCTATCACGATCCCGGCGGGTTCACGCGGGCAACCAATCGCGCCGGTGGGACCGAAGGTGGAATGACCAATGGTGCCGTGTTGCGGGTGCGGGCGGCAATGAAGCCGATCTCGACCGTGATGCGACCGCTCGATACGGTCGATGTCGAGACGAAGGAGCCGGAGAAGGCCTTTCGGGAGCGCAGTGATGTGTGCGCCGTCCCGGCGGCAGGGGTGGTTGCCGAGCAGATGGTGGCCATCGTCCTGGCCCAGGAGATGCAGCGGCTCCTGGGGGGCGACACCGTTGGCGACATGGTGCAACGACTCGGCGCCTACCGGCAGCGGATCAGCGACTTCTGATGCCCGACAACCTCTGGCTCATCGGAATGATGGGGGCGGGGAAATCCGTGGTTGGCCGGCTGGTCGCCGAGTCGATGGGCGCCGCCTTCGTGGACGTCGACTCCGAGGTCACGGCACGGACCGGATGCTCCATTGCCACATTGTGGGGCGAGTCGGGCGAGGAGGCGTTTCGCGACATGGAAGCCGCAGCGGTCAAGCGGATTGCGGCGACCCGGGGTCAAGTGGTCGCAACCGGGGGCGGTGTCGTTCTCCGTGACGACAACGTGGAAGAGATGCGAGGCTCCGGCCTGGTGGTGTGGCTCAGAGCGAGCCCGGAGGTCCTTGCCGGTCGCATCGAGCCGGACGGGACACGACCGCTCCTTGCGGATGGAGATGCCGGAGAGCGTCTCGATGAGATCCTCGCCGAGCGGCGCCATCGGTACGAGCGTGCCGCATCGCTGACCGTGGACACCGATGATCTCGCACCCACAGAAGTAGCCGACGCCGTGGAGGCCGCATGGACCGCTTCCTGATCCACGATCGGTCGGAGATCGTCGTGGGGCGCGGCATCGACCACGTCCTGCCACCGTCGGAGAGGAGGACCGCAGCACTCATCGTGGCCCAGCCCTCGGTTGCGGCGCTGGCGACGGCGATGGCCGCGGCGCTCGATGTGCCGGCGCAGGTCGAGATCGTGCCGGATGGCGACGCCGCCAAGACGCTGGCCGTCGCCGAGACCCTCTACGAGGCAGGCAACGTCATGGGACTGACCCGGCATGACACGGTCATCGGTGTCGGTGGGGGAGCCGTGACCGACCTCGCCGGGTTCGTCGCCGCCACGTACCTCCGTGGCGTCGAGAGCGTCCTCGTGCCGACGACCACGCTGGCCGCAGTCGATGCCGCCATTGGTGGGAAGACGGCGGTCAACGTTGGGGGAAAGAACCTGGTGGGAGCGTTTCATCTGCCGAGCCGGGTGATCGTCGACCTCGACGTCCTCGATGCCCTCCCGGTTCCAGTGAGGCGTGAAGGACTCGCTGAGGCACTCAAAGCGGGTTTGATCGGCGACCGGTCGCTCCTGGGTGTCCTGGAGTCGGACGGCATCGACGCGCCCCTCGATGAGGTCGTACCCGCTGCCATTGCGGTGAAGGTGGGCGTCGTCAACGACGACCTCACCGAGACGGGGCGGCGCGCCATCCTCAATTACGGGCACACGGCCGGGCACGCCATCGAGCTGGCGGCGGGTATCAGCCACGGCGACGCAGTTGCGATCGGGATGGTCGTCGCCGGACGAGTGTCACGCCTCGTCACCGGGTTCGATGATGAAGATCGGCAACGTGAGGCGATCGAGCGGCTCGGCCTCCCGGTGGCGGCGCCCGATTGTGACCCGACCGAAATCGTCCGGCTCGTCCACCTGGACAAGAAGCGTGACCGCTCCGGTCTGCGAATGGTGCTCCTGCAGAAGATCGCGCGCCCGGTCGTCGAGACCGTGGCAGAACCCGTTCTCGCCCAGGGGCTCGACGTAGTCGGTGTCGAGTACCCTCCCCGGTGATCATGAATCACGACAAACGCCTTCAGAATCTTCGTTCGCGCCTCGACGACGCCTTGCTCGTCACCGATCTGGCCAACATCAGGTATCTCACCGGTTTCACGGGCTCGAGCGCCTTCCTGTTGGTCACGACCGACGGCGGAACCTTCTTCACCGATGGGCGATATGGCGAGGTCGCCGGGGCCGTGGTGGAGGCTCTGACCGGGATCGATCTTCAGGTGCATACGGGTCCTGTCACGGACGACATCGCACAGCACGTCGGTGAGGCGACCGTCGGCCTCGAAGCGCACCACGTCACGTGGGACTTCGCTCGACGCCTGGGAGAGGCCGTGACGGGTGAGGTGAAGCCGACCAGCGGTCTCGTCTCGGATCTTCGACGACTCAAGGATGCCGACGAGGTCGAGGCGCTGCGCCGGGCGGCAGCAGCCGGTGACGCCGCGTTCGCCCAGATCCAACAGCTCGCCTCGTCCGTAGCGACCGAAGCCGAGCTCGGGCGGGCCCTCATCTCGGTGATGGAGGAAAACGGGGGGAATCGCGCCGGCTGGGAGCCGATCGTTGCTGTGGGAGCCAACGCCTCGCTCCCACATCATCGCGCCGGCGAGTCAGCCATCGGCGATGGGCTCCTACTCCTCGACTACGGGTGTGTCGTCGATGGGTATCACTCGGACATGTCGCGCACGGTATGGCTCGGTGGCGAGCCATCTGAAGAAGCCTCCAGGATGTACACGGCCGTTCTGGAATCCCAGGAAGCCGGAATCGCAGCCGTGCGGCCCGGCGCCACCGGTCGAGAAGTCGACGAGGCGTGTCGAGCAGTTCTGCGCAGTCACGGCATGGAGGAGTACTTCATCCACTCGACAGGTCACGGGGTGGGCCTCGACATCCACGAAATGCCCCGCCTCTCCCGGGTCTCCGACGACGTCCTCGCTCCCGGCGATGTCGTCACGGTGGAGCCCGGTGTGTACGTGCCGGGGAGCGGCGGAGTCCGCATCGAAGACATGGTCCTGGTCACCGAGACCGGTGGCGAGGTGCTCACCACATCACCGAAGGGGCTGGTGCCGTGATCTCCACCAACGACGTCAAGCCGGGAATGGCTCTCGATCTGCCCGAGGGTCTGTGCAAGGTCGTCGACTACCAGCACGTCAAGCCCGGCAAGGGTAAGGCCTTCGTCCGGATGAAACTCAAGAATCTGAGCACTGGCGCCGTGGTCGACAAGACGTTTCGGGCCGGCGAGAACCTCCCGAAGGCAACGATCGACCGTTCCGACTTCCAGTACCTGTACCGGGATGAGAACGGGCTCCACATCATGAACATGGCCACGTACGAGCAGACCGTCGTTCCTCTCGAAGTGGTGGCCGACGAGCTCCCGTACCTCGTCGAGGGAGCGACGATCCAGGTCAACCGCCATGACGACCGTCCGATCGGTGTCGATCTGCCGGCGTCTGTCGAGCTCGAGGTGACCTACGCCGAGCCCGGCGTGAAGGGAGATCGGGTGTCGGGAGCCACCAAGCCCGTGACGCTGCAGACCGATCTCGTGATCCAGGCCCCGCTCTTCGTGGAGGTCGGTGACATCGTGAAAGTCGACACGCGCACGGGCAGCTACATCACCAGGGTGTCGTGAGCGCCGTCGAGGCGCGGGACGCGGCCCTTGCCATCCTCTACACCGCCGATCTCCGCGAAACCGCTCCCACCGACGACATCGAGAGAGCTCGGGTCCGGTCCATGGTCGAGGGCGTCCTGGGCGATGTGGCCGCCATCGACTCGACCATCGAGAGCGCATCGCGAGGATGGCGAGTCGACCGGATGCCTGCCCTCGACCGCAACATCCTCCGACTCGCCGTGTGGGAGCTGGAGAACAAGGCGACCCCCACGGCCGTGATCCTCTCTGAAGCGGTTCGGATGGCAAAGACGTACTCCACCGAGCGCTCGGGTGCGTTTGTGAACGGTGTCCTGGCGACCCTGGCGGACCAGGTCCGCAGTGAAGCCGAGCCATCGGACGCGGGTGCTAGCGTCGCCTCTCGAACCGACCTTTAAGTCCGGTCCTGCGAGGCCGGGAAGGAGGGACATGCGCGCTGGCATGTGTGATGCATCATGAAACGGGTGCTCGACTCGTCCGATCTCGATCGGATCACCAGACGGATCGCTCACGAGATCATCGAGCGGAACCGGGGTCCTCGGGGAATCGTCCTCGTTGGGATCCACACCAGAGGAGTCCCCGTGGCCGAGCGTCTGGCCGCCGAGATCTCCAAGATCGAAGGGGTCGAGGTGCCGGTCGGCGCACTCGACATCGGTCTGTACCGGGACGATCTGGGGAGCAGGCCAAAGGTGGCTCTCGCTAGAACGTCCCTGCCATCATCGCTCGAAGGCACGGTCGTCGTGCTCGTCGATGACGTCCTGTTCACCGGCCGGACCATCCGTGCCGCGCTCGATGCCCTCGCCGACCTGGGGCGGCCCCAGGCAGTCCAGCTCGCAGTCCTCGTCGACCGCGGTCATCGGGAGCTGCCGATCCGGGCGGACTTCGTCGGCAAGAACCTGCCCACCTCGTCTTCGGAGCGTGTGACGGTGCGTCTCCACGAGGTCGACGGTGAAGAGGGCGTCTGGCTGGGAGAGGACACATGACCGGCCCGCACCTCCTCAGCACCGAGGGGCTGGAGCGACCGATCCTCGAGTCACTGCTTCGTGATGCTGCCGAGTTCCGCGACGTCCTGGACCGGCCCATTCCGAAGGTGCCGGCGCTGCGCGGGAAAACCGTCGCCACCATGTTCTTCGAGCCATCGACCCGGACCCGCATGTCGTTCGAGCGTGCTGCCCGGGCGTTGTCGGCCGACACGCTGTCGTTCTCACCGGGGTCGTCATCGCTCTCGAAGGGCGAGTCACTCAAAGACACCGCTCTGACGATCGAGGCGATGGGGGCCGACCTCATCGTCGTCCGCCACAAGAGCACCGGAGCCCCGTGGCGGGTTGCCGAATGGTGTTCTGTGCCGGTCGTCAACGGTGGAGACGGAGCCCATCAACATCCGACTCAGGGTCTCCTCGACTGCTTGACCCTGACCCAGCGGTTTGGGGCTCTCGACGGCGTCCGGGTGGCCATCGTCGGCGACATTCGACACAGCAGGGTCGCCCGTTCTGACATCTTCGCCTTCGCCACACTCGGGGCCGAGGTCACCCTGGTGGCGCCTCCGACGCTGTTGCCCCACGACGTGGCAGGCTGGCCGGTGACCACCAGTCACGACCTCGATGACGTCCTCACCGAGGTGGACGCCGTGTACCTCTTGCGGGTCCAGTCGGAACGGGGCGGTGCCTCGTTGTTCCCGTCGGTGGCCGAGTACCGATCCCGTTTCGGCATGACCGAGTCCCGGTTCAATGCGCTGAAGCCGGACACGGTGGTGCTGCATCCGGGTCCGATGATCCGCGGCATCGAGATCGATGATGCTGTCGCCGACCACCCGCGTTGTCTGGTTCT
>JABDIW010000208.1 GCA_013003515.1 Acidimicrobiia bacterium | reverse complement strand
CAGCAACCGCCCCGGCCAGAGAGAACGTCTCGGGGCCGGCAACCTCAGACAGCCAGGCCCAGTCGTATCCCATCTCCTCGGCGCGGCGGCACACCTCGACCAGATGCCGGGCACCAACGGGCATCGCCGGGCTGATCGCCAGCCTCACGACGACGGCCGCCTGTACTCACGGAGGTAGCCGGGAAGCTCCACGTCACGGATCGCATCGGGATCGGCGATCGGTGTTCCAAACGTCGTCTTCACCGGAACGACACCGGCCCAGACGTCCAGGTCGTGGTCGGCTTCGTCATCGTGAGGTCCCCCGGTTCGCATCTTCGCCGACGCCTCGTCCAGCGACACGGCAACGACCATCGTCTGGCGGTCCTCCACCTCGGTCGGCTGCCGGGCATCGTCCCACCTCCCTGGTGCGACATGTTCGGCGATCGCCTCGAACGCGACCTGCTTCTCGGCCGGATCATCGACCAATCGTGTGGTGCCGAACACCACCACCGAGCGATAGTTCATCGAGTGGTTGAAGTGCGACCGGGCCATGACGAGGCCATCCACGATGGCAACGTTGATGCACACATCGGATCCCTCGCGGAGGGTCCGCAACATCCGGCTCGCCACCGACCCGTGCAGGTACAACGTGTCACCGACGAGGGCGTGGATCGTCGGGATCACGATGGGCCTTCCCTCATCGTCGGTGAACCCCACATGGCAGATCAGCGCCTCGCGAAAGATGGCGTCGATGGTCTCGCGGTCATGAGACCCACGGTCGGGGTAGCGCCGAAGAGTGGTTCTGTCGTTCACGAGAGGCGAGGCTACTTCTTCCGTTCCTGCACCCGATAGGCGCGCGTCAACCACACCCCGAGGGCGAAGACCGAAGCGGACAGCGCAATGACGACGACCCCGAGCGCACGGCCCCAACCACCGGACCCCAGATCTCCGGTCACGAACAACAGCCCGGCGATCACCCCGAACACCGACAGGATCGTGAGCAGCGTCCCCCCGATGTAGAACACGAACATCGCAACGGCATCCTGGGTCCTCCCTCTGGCCTTCATCCGCTGCGTCCATCGGTTGGGATCGCGGATCACTGTTCGATCCACGTCTCGTGCACCGACAGCCAGGTGAGCCCGTTCGGGGCGTGCTCGTCCGGCCGGAAGACCACGGTCGACAGGCGCCGGTTCCCACCATCGGGGACCTCGTGCGTCTCGGTATAGCGGGCGACCACCAGCTCAGACGTGGAAGAGATCAGGTGGTGGTCAGATGTCCGGATCCGGAGGGTGCCCGATCTTCCGAAAGCGGTGCGAACCGCTTCGATCGTCTGCTCACGGTCCATCGTGGTGCCATGGGGGCCGACGATCGTGAACGACGGCGCCAGCACCGCCTCCATGCGTTCCATCGAGTCGGCGGCGCCCCGGAACCAGGCATCGAAGAAGGCATGCAACTCTTCGACCTCCCGTACCCAGTCCATGAGG
>JABDIW010000207.1 GCA_013003515.1 Acidimicrobiia bacterium | reverse complement strand
CCCCCGGCCTGACATCGCTGTGGAGCTGGTGCTCGCAGAGGTGTTTGAGCAGGGTGCCCCCGACGCCGTGAACGATCGATTTCGGCGGGCCGGTCGTGCCCGATGAGTACATGATGAACAGCGGATGGTCGAAGCCGACCCTGGCGTACTCCGGGTCGGCCGGCGGTCCCCCGGCAACGTCGTCCCATGAAACGACAGGAACCTCACCCAGATCCGGGACGGAACCGACCTGTTCGACCAGCACGACTGCTTCCAGGGCGTCCAACGAGCCCACGACGTCGGTCAGCGTCTGGGACAGGTCGTACTCGCGGCCGTTGTAGCGGTATCCGTCCACGGCTATCAGAACCGTCGGGTCGATCTGGCCAAATCGATCGACGACGCCCATCGGGCCGAAGTCGGGTGAGCACGACGACCACACGGCGCCGATGGCGGCGGTCGCCAGCATGGCGGCGAGGGCTTCGAGCCCGTTGCTGACGAGACCAGCGACGCGGTCACCACGCCCCACCCCTAGCTCGACCAGCGACCGCTGCACCCGGCCGACCAATGCGGTCAGCTCCTCCCGGGTCAACGTGGTCATCGTCCCGGATTCGTCGGCGACGACGACGGCGCGGCGACGATCCGGATTGCGCAGCAGGTTCTCGGCGTAGTTGAGGCGGGCGCCGGGAAACCATCGAGTCTCGATCATGGAGTCACCGACGAGGACGTCCTCGTCTCGGGACCCGATGACCTCGCAGAAATCCCACACCTCTCCCCAGAACCCCGCGGGGTTCTCGATCGACCAGCGCCACAGCTCGTCGTATGTCGCCGCGGTCAACGAGGCGAGGAACGACGTCAGCCTCGTCGCGGCGATTCGGTCGGGTCCCGGTTCCCACATGATCTCGGACATCGTCTCCCAAAGTACCGTGAGCGCCATGGAGTGGCACCTCGATCACGTGCAAGTCGCCTGCCCTCCCGGAGGCGAAGAGGCCGCCCGCCGGTTCTACGGCGGCATCCTGGGGATGGTCGAGATCCCGAAACCACCGGAGCTGGCCACGCGAGGTGGCTGCTGGTTCCGCCGCGACTCCCTCGAGATCCATGTCGGCGTCCAGGACCCGTTCGTACCGGCGGTCAAGGCGCACCCGGGGATCTCAGTCACCGACCTCGAGCGACTGGCTGACGTCCTCGAGTCGGCGGGCCACGGAGTGGCGTGGGATCGCGGGAAGACGATCCCGGGCCGCCACCGTCTCCACACCCAAGACCCGTTTGGCAACCGGATCGAGTTCATCCAGGGCTGAACCGGGAACCCGTCGCGGCACCGGAAGCGTCACACGGTTGACTCACAAAGGAGACAGCCATGCGTCGCTCGCTGCCAATGATCGTCCTACTCGTTTCTGCCCTCGTCGCAGCCGGATGCGCTGCCGATGATGGGTCGGCCACAGGGACACCCTCCCCTGTCGGCGCGACCGTCCCGACACCGGCAGCCCTGTCCCGGGTTGCGGGTACGCTCGACGGCGTGACCAACGGCGGCGGCATCACCGTGAGCGGGCTGGGCAAGGTGACGGGGACCCCCGACACCCTGACCCTGTCGATTGGCGTGTCGGTGTTGCGCGACTCTGTCAGCGATGCCATCGACGTTGCTGCCGCCAAGGCCGACGCCTTGCTCACGAGGCTCCGTGCATTCGGCATCGCCGATGAGGACTTCCAGACGAGCAACTTCTCGATCCACCCCGAGTACGACTGGCGCAACGATCAGCGTCGGCTCACCGGCTATCGGGTCACCAATCAGCTCACCGTGAAGATCCGTGACCTGGATCGGGCCGGCGAGATCGTCGAAGCGGCAGCCGAGGAAGCCGGCGACGAGGTCGTCGTCAACGGAGTCTCGTTCTCTATCGAGGACAACGAGGCCATGATCCAGGCTGCGCGTGACGCGGCATGGGCAGATGCCTTTGGCAAGGCGAGTCAGCTCGCCGACCTCGCCGGTGTGGCTCTCGGCGCACCGACGGCGATCACCGAGACCTTCTCTCCCTCCCCGTCACCCCTGGTGTACGCCGAGAGGATGGCTGCCTACGACGCGGCCGCCACACCGATCGAGGCAGGCAGCGAGCAGGTGACGGTGTCGGTCACCGTCGTGTTCGCCATCGGGTAGGACGAAGGCCCCCTGGCACCTGATATCCTGCCGGGCCCATACGGGGCTGTAGCTCAGCCCGGCAGAGCACCTGCATGGCATGCAGGGGGTCAGGGGTTCAAATCCCCTCAGCTCCACGAACCCTCCAGCGACTGCTGGGGGGTTCGTTGCGGTTTGGGGCCACATGCTCCCCCCGTCCCCACGGAGTGGGGAAGGGGGGATACAGGGGGGAAGGGGCGCCTCAGTCTCGACGCTCGCACACACGTAGCGGCGCTCTACCAGGGGGAAGGGGCGCCTCAGTCCCTTCGGGTCGAACCTAGGGAGTGACGGACTCCATGGCGATGCGGGGGGCGTCGGCCCAGAGCCGCTCGAGGTCGTAGTAGGCGCGGGTCTCCTGCTCGAAGAGGTGGACGACGAGATCCCCGTAGTCGAGGACGACCCACCGCATGTCTTCGGTGCCCTCGCGACGCAAGGGCCTGCGCTCGCCCTTCTCGCGCAGGAACTCCTCGACAGACTCGGTGAGCGCCCGGACCTGACGGGCGGTGTTCCCGGTGCCGAGCAGGAACACGTCGGTGATCACCAGCAGCTCAGAGAGGTCGAGGGCGACGAGGTCGGAACCCTTCTTGTCGACGATGGCGGACGCGGCGATGCGGGCCGCTTCGACGGTCTCGGCTCGTGCAACGATGTGGCTCAACCCTCCCCTGCGGGTATGTCGTGACCGACGATGATAGAGAGGTCGACGACGCCCGAGGGCGCCCGCAGCTCGAGCTGGATGTCCCCGGTACCCAGGATCCCGAGAACCTCGTCTGCGAACACGCGGTTCTCGCGCCCCTGGGAGATGACCAACGAGGTGTCGAAGTCGAAGTTGTCCGCGTTGTCGGTGTTGATCACACGGAACCCGCGCCGCACCAGCGACTCGGCCACCGCACGAGTCGTGCCGACCCGTCCGTTCCCGTTGAGGATTTCGACCCGGGGTCGCTCACCGGCTCGCAAGATCACGTGTGGCATCCGCTCGACCACGAAGTCGGCGGCAGCAGCGGCATCGACCTTGAACCCCTCGTCGGCGCCGGCGACCGCCACCCGGCTGACAGGCAACAGCGTCACGTTCGGTGCACTCGCCGCAGATGCCGCCAGGGCCCCGGTCACGGCCTGCGGATCGATCGTGAGGGCACCAAGGCGGGGAGCGACGTCGGGGTCGCTGCCGATCGCCGCCAGGAACCCGTCCCACACCGCTGCCTGGCGCTGCATCCATTCGAGTTCGGTCCCGATGCCGGCAGTCACCATGATCGTCTCTGCCTGATCGGGTGCACGGAGCTGTGGGCCGGCTTGAGCCACCACCACCTGAGATCCGTTCCCCTGGTCCACGATGAGCGGAATGGGAAGATCCACCTGGATCGGATCGTCGAGAGAACCTGCCAGCTGACCGGGTCCGATCACCACGGTTTCGTCGATGCGGATACCCAGCACGTTCGACACGGTGAGTGATGCCAGCTCGGGCCCTTCGAAGATCATGGCGTCGGAGAGGTTGAAGTCGCCGTAGCCGGGGAGGATCGCAAACAGGCTGGGCGGAAGGAGTGACAACGTCGCATCGGCTTCGTCTGCATTGGTGAGCAACCCGAACGAGAGTCCGCGACCGGCGTCATCCACCACGATCAGCAACAGTGAGTCTGACCCGGCGAGCTGTCGCTGCGCCTCGATCTGTCGCTCGGGGATTTCGGTGGCGACTCCCTGGAGGGTGGCCCCCCACTCGACCCACTGGTCCCAGGCCCCGGTGCCGACATCGGCAGCGAAGTCGGTGATCTCGACGGCGACATCGCCCACAGGACCGGCAACCTGGCGGGCCGCCAGCAGACCAGCCACCACGGTGGCGAGGATCATCAGCCCGAGTGAGAGACGCCACGCCCACTTGGCTGCGCCTTCCACCGGTGCCGCCCCCACCTCGACGTCGGCGACGTCCTCGGGGCCCTCATCGAGCGCAAACTCCTCGAGGACGACAGCTTCTTCGGTCCCCTCCTGATCCAGAACGGCCTCATCCACGACAACCTCCTCCGGGGTGACCTCCTCCGGGGTGACCTCCTCCGGGACCGCCTTCTCGGCGAGGGTGTCCTCATCGGCGACCGGAGTGTCTCCACGCTCATCCGAGGAATCCTCGCCGTGAGCCCCAGGTCGGGGTGTGTCCGCCGCCTCGGCGTCGGGCACGTCGGCGGGGACGTCCTGTGGCTGGTGGCCTTCGAAATCGGTGGGGTCGTCAGGCGTCGTCATTGGGGCGATACAGGTGATGAAGCTCGATGTACTCGAAAACGCTGTCGGGAACGAGGAAGCGAATGGAACTGCCCGCTGCGACCCGGTGCCGCAGATCGGTCCCACTGATGTCGAGCGCGGGGGCGTCGAGCCAGATGACGCCGGGAATGGCCGACTCGACCTCGGCCGGATCCATGCCCGGGCGAGGAAGCACGGCAATGGAAGCCCGATCGATCACATCGGCCGCCCGCTGCCAGCTCGGCAGGTTGCGGGCCGCATCAGCACCGAGGATCAGCACCAACCGATCTTCGGCAGGGAGTGCTTCGAGCGTGTCGATGGTGTACGTCCAACCGTCGCGTCGAACCTCTCGATCGTCGGGCTCGAACCCGTCGACTCCCTCACAGGCGAGGCGCACCATCTGCCAGCGGTGCTCCGCAGCCGACACGAGCCGATTGGCCTTCTGCCAGGGCGCGCCGGCCGGCACGACCGACACGACGTCGAGGCCGAGCTGATGGAGGGCGACGTTGCCCGCTACGAGATGTGCCAGATGGGGCGGGTCGAACGTCCCGCCGAGGATGCCGCGATGCACGGCGGTGAGGATAGGCGGCACGGGTGCGCACTGGACCGGGCACGAGGTACACCGCGCCTCGAGGGATGTCGTCGCACGCCATGGCGCTCAGCGGGTCGAGGTACCGGTCCCCCACCCTCAGCGAGAAGTGGAGAGCCGGCCGACCCCGATCCACGCCGGAGCGACCGATGATGTCGCCTGTCCCAACCACATCGCCGGTCTCGACGATGCGAGCCGAGAGGAACGAGTACGAGGTTCGGATGCCCGCGCCATGGGAAACCGTGATCGATGTGTTGCCGGCGACGGTTCCCGAGAACGTCACTTCTCCGT
>JABDIW010000194.1 GCA_013003515.1 Acidimicrobiia bacterium | reverse complement strand
ACGATGTCGAGGTGGAAGTCCTCCATGGCCGGGTACAGGACCTCCTCGACCTGGCGAGGCAGCCGGTGGATCTCATCGATGAAGAGCACATCACCCTTCTCCAAGTTCGTGATCACTGCGGCCAGGTCACCAGGACGCTCCAGTGCCGGACCCGAGGTCGCCTTGAACGCCGCCTCCATCTCGTTGGCGAGGATGCCGGCGAGCGAGGTCTTCCCGAGACCTGGGGGGCCGGAGAACAAGACGTGGTCGACCGGCTCGCCTCGCGCCGACGCCGCCTCGACGAGGATCGCCAGGCGCTCCTTGAGCTCGGCCTGGCCAACGAAGTCCTCCATCCGCCTGGGACGGAGACCGGCTTCGGCGACCTCCTCCTCGGCAAGTGGCTTCGATGTGAGCAGTCCTTCTTCGCGCACGATCAGCCTCCCGGTTGCCCGAGTCGCTGCAGGGCGAGCCGCAGCAGGTCTTCGGGCTCCCCATCGTATGCGAGGTCGGTGAGGGCGGAACGGATCTCGGGCGGGCTGTACCCGAGGCCTTCGAGGGCCTGGCGAACATCGGCCAGGGGCCCGCCGACGACGACATCCGTGTCGGGCACCTCGAGCTTCGGCCGCAGTTCGAGGATCAGTTTCTGTGCACTGCGCTTCCCGATGCCGGGCACGGACGTCAGCGTGGTGGTGTCATCGGCGATGACCGCCCGTCGGATCTCGTCTGGCGAGAGCGTGCCGAGCATGGCCATGCCGACCTTGGGGCCGACCCCCGAGATCCCGATCAGGACACGGAAGAGGTCGCGCTCAGGCGCGGTCGGGAAGCCAAAGAGCGACATGTTGTCTTCGCGCACGTGCATGTGGGTGTGCAGAACCGCTTCGTCGCCGATCGACGGCAGCTCGGCGAGTGCCCGCGGTGTCACCGCCACCTCGTAGCCCACGCCACCGACGTCGAGGATCACGATCCCCGGATCCTTGGCAGCCAGGAGGCCCCGCAGCCGTCCGATCATCGGCCGACCGCCTTGAGGGTGCGGCTCTGGACATGACACATCGCGATCGCCAGGGCGTCGGCGGCATCTGCCGGCTTCGGAGCCTCGGGAAGCCCGAGCCTCATCGCAACGAGACGCTGCACCTGGTTCTTGTCGGCATTGCCATATCCGGCGACCGCCATCTTCACCGCGGTCGGCGAGTACTCGGCCACCGGGACGCCCGCAGCGGCGAGCACCAGGTAGGCGATGCCAGACGCTCTCCCCACCGTGGTGGCGGTCTGCAGGTTCTTGTTGACGAAAACGGCCTCGATGGCCGCCTCGGCCGGTTGGTACTCGACCACCAGTTCCGTCAGGTCACGGTGGAGCTCGACGAGCCGGTCTCCAACAGCCATCCCGGGCTCGGTGTTGATGGCACCGGCGGCGACGGGCCGCATCACGGAGCCCGACGCCTCGATGACGCCGTAGCCCGTGCGGGACAGACCGGGATCGATACCCAATACGAACATGTGTTCTATGACGTTAGCGGCAGCCACCGACACACCCGAGCCAATCGCACGGCTTGTTCATCCGACGTCGGCGAGGACCTCGTCGGGAATGTCGAAGTTGGCGTAGACCTCCTGGACATCGTCCAGATCGTCCAGGGCGTCGACGAGGCGCAAGACCTGAGGAGCGGTCGAGGCATCCACCGGCACCACCGTCGACGGCAGCTGCGTCACCTCGGCCTGGTCGATGTCGAGGCCGGCGCTCTCGATGGAGGACCGCACCACGGCGAGATCCCCTGGGGACGTGATGACCTCCCACTGGTCGCCAGAGGCACGGACGTCCTCGGCCCCGCCCTCGAGGGCGGCCTCTATCACCGTCTCTTCGTCCCCGGTCACCAGGACGTAGCCCTTCTGCTCGAAGAGGTATCCAACCGAGCCGGGCTCCCCCAGCGATCCGTTGTTGCGGGTGAACTGGGACCGGACATCCGATGCGGTGCGGTTCCGGTTGTCGGTGAGACACTGCACGTAGAGCGCAACGCCACCGGGGGCATAGCCCTCGTACCACACCTCTTCGTAGGAGACTCCCTCGACTTCACCGATGCCTCTCGCGATGGCGCGCTCGATGTTGTCCTTGGGAACAGAGGCGTCCTTGGCCTTCTGAACCGCCGTTGCCAGGGTCGCGTTGGCTTCGGGGTCACCGCCGCCCTCGCGTGCCGACATCTCGATGGCACGGATCAGCTTGCCGAACAGCTTGCCTCGCTTGGCGTCCTGCCGGCCCTTCCGATGCTTGATGTTGGCCCACTTGGAGTGCCCGGCCATCAGAGCTCCTTCGCTGCGGCCGCCATTGATAGCAGCATCTCGTGGACGCGGGCATCGTCGGTGAGCTCGGGGTGGAATGCGGTGGCGATGACGTTTCGCTGGCGCACGAACACCGGCCTGGCGTCGCCAGACAACTCGTCATCGACGGTCGCCAGAATCTCGACGTCGTCGCCGGCCTTGGCGATCCACGGCGCACGGATGAACACTCCGGTGATCGGTTCGTCCCAGCCAGACACCGGGATCGGCGCTTCGTAGGAATCGACCTGTCGCCCAAAAGCGTTGCGGCGGACGACGACATCCAGAACCCCCAGTTGGGCCTGGTCTCCTTCGGTGGTGCCGGTGGCGAGGACGATCATTCCTGCGCACGTCCCCAGAACCGGAAGCCCGGACTCGATGACCTCCGCCATCGGTTCGAGCAGCCCGTACAGCCCGGCAAGACGTCCAATGGTGGTCGACTCCCCGCCGGGGATGATCAGGGCATCGAGACCATCGAGGTGCTCGGGCAGACGGACTTCGACGACCTCGGCCCCGAGCGACCGAACCACGGCACCGTGCTCGCGAAAGTCCCCCTGGAGAGCGAGAACCCCAACCTTCAGAGCCCGCGCTCCTGCATGCGCTCCTCTGGCGGG
Organism: Acidimicrobiia bacterium; assembly: GCA_013003515.1. Taxonomy (GTDB): domain Bacteria; phylum Actinomycetota; class Acidimicrobiia; order Spongiisociales; family UBA5794; genus JABDIW01. The sequence goes on along the minus strand of JABDIW010000194.1, from coordinate 3,641 downwards.
ATGGTGTCGATGTTGATGCCGACCATCGGCTCGCCGAGGTCGTGGGACACCTTGGCGATCGCATCGGCGTCGCTGTAGTGAGTGGTCGCCTCGACGATCGCCCGGGCCCGCACGGCCGGGTCGCCGCTCTTGAAGATCCCGGAGCCGACGAAGATGCCGTCACAGCCGAGCTGCATCATCAACGCGGCGTCGGCCGGCGTGGCGATGCCTCCTGCTGCGAAGTTCACCACCGGGAGACGCCCCGTCGATGCCACCTCTTTCACCAGGTCGAACGGCGCCCGAAGGTCACGTGCCTGAGACATGAGTTCGTCGTCGCCAAGCGTGGTCAAGGTCCTGATCTCACTCGTCATCTGACGCATGTGGCGTACGGCTTCGACGACATTGCCGGTTCCCGGCTCACCCTTGGTCCTGATCATCGCCGCACCCTCACCGATGCGCCGCAGTGCCTCGCCGAGGTCACGGGCACCGCAGACGAAGGGAACGGTGAAGGCCCACTTGTCGATGTGGTGCTCCTCGTCGGCCGGGGTGAGCACCTCGGACTCGTCGATGTAGTCGACGCCGAGGGTTTGCAGCACCTGCGCCTCGACGAAGTGCCCGATGCGGGCTTTGGCCATTACGGGGATCGAAACAGCGGCCACGATCTCGGTGACCTTCTGTGGGTCGGCCATCCGCGCTACGCCGCCGGTGGCACGGATGTCGGCCGGCACCCTCTCGAGCGACATCACGGCTACGGCCCCGGCCTCTTCGGCGATGCGTGCCTGATCGGCGGTGACGACGTCCATGATGACGCCGCCCTTGAGCATCTCGGCAAGGCCGCGCTTGACCCGATCGGTCCCGTGGGTGCTTGGTGTGTCGGTCATGAGTCTCCTGATTCGGTGGCCGGAGTGTACCGGCGCACATCGACCTATCTCCCGGCGATAGCGCTCTCGTAGGCGTCCACGTACAGCGCGAGAACCTGTCTCCTGTCGAACTCGAGGGCTCGCTCGGCAGCCTGAGCCCCCAGGGTCCGGGACCGGTCTGAGTCGTTGAGAAGCCCCACAACCGCCGTTCGCAGTGCGCCGGCATCCCCAGGCGGGACCAGCTGAACGGCCTCACCCCCGACCGCCGTGAACGCCGGGAGCCCCGATGCGACGACCGCGCACCCTGCCGCCATCGCCTCCAGCACCACGATGCCAAACGATTCGCCGCCCAGATTCGGGGCAACGGCAACCGAGGCCTCAGCCAGGGCGTCGCGCTTCTCCTCCTCAGAGACCCGGCCCAGGAACCTGATCCCATCGGCGTCAGTGCCCTCGGCGCCGACGACCGTGAGTGAAGCCTCCGGGATGGCCGCTCGAACGCCCGCCCAGGCCTCGCGGAGCACCGCCAGACCTTTGCGCGGGTCGTCGCGGCCCACGAACACGACCCGTCCTTCGATGCGGGCGACGTCTCTCTGATAGGACTCCGCCTCGATCCCGTTCGGGATGATGCGCACCGCAGGCACGAGACGCCGCATGGCTCCCTGGGCCACAGGCGAGACGGCGGTGACGACGTCGAGCCGTCGGAGGCGCCGTTCGAGAAGTGGTCGTCCCAGGCGATACAACCTCCGCACCCATGCCGGAGGATCGGCGTGGAACGTACCGACCTTTGGCGGTGTATCAGCAGCCAGCGCCGCCAACCCCACGCCGGGCATGAGCGGCTCGTGCACGTGGACGACGTCGGCTCCGCCACACACGTCTTCCACCCGGGCCTTGAGGCCGGGTTCGATGGCGATCGGGGTGCGGGCGCCATTGGCCGGGATCTGGCGCACCTTGCCGAGAGACACCGTCCCGGACGGGCCTTCGCCGGGACCGGCGACGACAGCCTCGTGGCCGGCCTCGCTCAGCCAGGCCGCCAGCTTGAAACACTGGTCCTGAACACCGCCGAACCGTCCCAGGTCATACGGAGAGATGAGCGCAACCCTCATCTCACTGCCGATCGGAGGGCCAATTTGGCTGGAAGAGGTGCCACTGTTCCGGTGCCTTGCGCACCATGTCCTCCACTGCCACCCCGAACGCACGGGTCCCCGCCTCGATCCGTTCCTCTCGCGTCGGAAGATCGGGGATCCGGATCTCGTCGCCGACGACCACGGTGTGACCCCGGCCCGCCTTGAAGTAGGCGGCCACCGGGTACAGGGCCGCGCCGGTGCGGTCGGCGAGGGCTACCGGGCCGGCCGGCATCGTCGTCTTCTCTCCGAACAGCTCCACCTCGACGCCGGTGCCCTTGAGATCTCGATCGGCGACCAGAGCGACGACGCGTCCTTCGTTGAGGCGCCTCACCAGCGCCTTCGTGACGCCGGCTCCGGGTCGTGCGATGACCACGTCGATGCCAAGCCCCTCGCGGGTCTTGGTGAACCAGTCGATGATCCGCTCGTTGGGCAGCGCCTCGGCGGCTGCCAGGACTCGCAGTCGGATGAAGTCGGCCTTGGCGCCTGCCGCCTCCCAATTGCCGAGGTGAGGCAGAGCAAAGATCACTCCCCTCCCCGCGTCCTGCTCCACATAGACCTTGGCGACGTCGAGCACATCGATGTGATCCGCAATTACCTGACGTTTGCGAGGATGGGCCCAGAAGACCTCCGCCCAGTACCGGCCGTAGCTCGCCGACATCGCCCGGGCGAGCCTCCTCACGACCTTGGGGGGCGTGTCCGGCCCATGAATCCGGCGCTGATGTCGTTCCAGAAGCTCGAGCTTCGACCGTGACGCGAAGGACAACAGGTAGCCGAGCCCAAGACCGATACGGCGGGCAAGGAGCTCAGGCAGCACTCCGAAGAAACCCGAGAGCGCTCGAAAGGCCCCGTACTCCAGCAGTGCCTTCATCCGGCGGGGAGCTGTCCCCAAGTCTTTCTGATCCGCTGCGCCACCGTGAGACCGGTGAGCACCACCATCGCCCACAGCATGATGTCGAGGACGGGAAGGCCCAAGCCGTGAAGACCGATGCCGAGAAGCGACACGATGAGGCGTTCGGCGCGGCCCATCCAGCCGCCACGACCCTCGGCACCCCAGGCCTCGGCGCGCGCCCTCACGTACGGAGTCATCAACGAGAAGGCAAGAGCTATGAGACATAGAAGCAACAGGATCGGCTCCTCGCGCACGTGGTAGGCGAGACCGGTCCAGATGGCTATCTCACCGAGACGATCCGAGATCGTGTCGACGAACGCTCCGCGAATCGAGGCGGTGCCCTGGCGTCGCGCCAGTGGACCATCGAGGGCGTCGAGGAGTGCGCCGATTGCCGCAACTCCGGCTCCCCAGGCGAGCTCTCCTGCTGCGATGAGGACCGACCCGACAATGGTGACTGCCAGGCCGAGCAATGTCACGAACATCGGAGTCATCCGCATGCGATCGAGCCCTGCGGCAACAGGGTCGAGCACCGGGGCGAGCTTGCTACGGGCCTTGAGGTCGAGCACGACCCTCCTTCCGGCGGGCAAGGTAGCAGGCACCGGGCGGCGGCTACACTCGGTCGACAGCCGCGTTGCACAAGCGAAAGAGGTGAATTTGACCGATCAGGTCCACATTCAGGCAGGAGACGGGAGTCTCGACCTCGATCGCATCGAGGCCACCCTCGGAATGGACGGAGTAAACGTCTCCAAGCTGCGGGCTTCGCTCGGCGTGACCGCGTTCGACCCGGGC